>OMIK01000011.1 GCA_900299075.1 Chlorobi bacterium Chlorobi_1 | reverse complement strand
GTACATGAATACGGGTATTCGCTGGCGGAGACCGCTCGATTGCTTGGTATATCGACGTCGGGAATTCATGCGATTCTAAGGCGTTCGTGAGGCTGGGAAGTGCATGAAGTAAATAGCGTCCCTGACGGGGTGGCGGCTGATGTTGTAATATGCTCGTAAAAAGAGTAACTATAATTCATTAGGGTAGTCCATTCATGAATCGCTTTTGCGCTTGCCCTATAATATCTCCCGGTTTGCTGCACTACAATTTTATGAGCTGAGGATTCACCATGTACAAATTCATCGCCGATAACGTCGTCGTCTTCGATGTCGAATGGGTCCCGGATCCGGTGTCTGGCAGGCGGATCTACAAGTTGCCGGATACGGCCTCTGACGAGGAGGTGCTCGAGGTTATGTGGCGGGAGGGGGGCGCGACGCCGGAGGATCCCCGCCCGTACCTGAAAACGGTGATGTGCAGGATCGTTTCCGTTTCGGCGGTTGTTCGGAAAAAGGTACGTGACGGAATAACGCTTCAGCTTATCTCCCTTCCCCGCCTGCATGAAGGCGCGCAGCCGGAAGGGGAGATCATCCGGCAGTTCCTTGAAGCGGTCGGGAGCAAGGGGGCGCAGCTTGTCGGCTTCAATTCCTGGAATGCCGACCTGCCGATCCTCTACCAGCGCGCGCTGGCAAACAGGATCACGGTCCCGACCTTCTGCCACCGTCCGGACAAGCCGTGGGAGGGCGCCGATTATTTCGCCCGTTTTAGTGATTACAACATCGATCTGAAGAATGAACTCGGCGGTTTCGGGAAAGCGGGCCCGTCGCTCCATGAATTGGCTTCGTCACTGGGAATTCCGGGAAAGCTGGGAACCGACGGTTCGGACGTGATCAATCTCTGGCGCTCCGGGGAGATCAGGAAAATCTTCGAGTACAACCAGTTCGACGCGCTCTCTACCTATCTGGTTTGGCTGAGGAGCGCCTACTTTTCCGGAAGGCTGACGGAACATGCATTTGTGCACGAAGAGCAGCTGCTGGAGAGGCTTCTTCATCAGGAGATCGAGGGCGGCGCGGCGCATCTGGGAGAGTTTCTCGATGCCTGGAATGCGTTGCGCCGTTAGGCTCCGGCCCTGGATCTCCTTCTGACCATCCAAAGGAAACGAACTACTTGCCATGTCAGACAACATCGGCGGTCATTTTTTCGAATTTCTGAATTGGCTTCTCAATCCGTTCCACGGGTTGAAGACCACGGAGGTCTACGACCTGATCGGCACCACCACGCTTACCGAGCATGCATTGTATCTGAACCTCGGCTATTGGCGGGAGTCACAGAACATCGACGAGGCGAGCGAGGCGCTTGCCCTCCTGGTGGCGAAACGGGGCGGCATGGGCGCCGGTGACGTGGTGCTGGATTGCGGGTATGGTTTCGGCGACCAGGACCTGCTCTGGATGAGGCGCATGAAGCCTGCGAAAATCATCGGGCTCAATATTACACGCTCCCAGGTGGCACGGGCCCGGAGGAGTGTTGCCGATGCCGGGCTTGAGCAGTCGATCGATCTGCGGGAAGGTTCGGCGACGGAGATGCCCATTGCGGATGCATCCGTCGATCTGGTCGTCTCGCTGGAAAGCGCGTTCCACTACAGGAGCCGTGAGGAGTTCTTCAGGGAGGCTTGTCGGGTGTTGCGGCCCGGCGGCCGGCTGGTGACGGCCGACATCGTGCCGACAACAAAATCCGCCAACCCCTTCACGCGGCTTGAACAGTGGATCTCATGGAACCTTGTGGCAGGGAAGTTCAATATCCCGCCGGAAAACACCTATCTGATCCCGACCTACAGCGATAAACTTTCCAGGGCCGGATTCGTCAATATCGACATCGAGTCGATACGCGACGAGGTCTATGCGCCCCTTCACGACTATCTGTCGAAAGACCGGTCATTCGTGGACAAGTTGCCCCCGGTGGCGAAGCTGATGGCAATATCGGCATTCAATCGCCCTGCGGAGAGCGTCTACTGCGGTCTGGACTATATCCTGTCGTATGCCGAAAAGCCGGCGAAGGGGACGCTCATGACAGCTAGCACAAACTCAACGGCATGAGGTGATCCAAGCTCCTCGAATAACAGGCTTGGTTTATTGCTATCTAAAATCGATTCCGGATATGGGTAAATTAGGCTAAGGACTTTATTTATTGTGCGTTATCCGCATTTTCCCTCGCATGGAAGCCGGGGCAATGGCCGGGAATTTGATTGCAGGAGTAACATGTGATAGCAACGGGGGCTCCGCTCATGCGTTATGAAGGCCGATTTCGATGGCGAGGGGGAGAGGGTTACTCGCACAGGATCTGTCTGACCCATGCGTCCCACAAGACCTCTGTGGCCCATACGACCTATTTCCCCAATACCGCCATCTCCATTTTCAGGAACCTTCCGGTGTGGGAGTCCTCCCTTTCGGCGATCTCTTCCGGGGTGCCGGCGGCGATGAGGGTGCCTCCGCCGTTGCCGCCTTCGGGGCCGAGGTCGATGACCCAGTCGCTGTTCCGGACGATATCGAGGTTGTGCTCGATGATGATGACGGTGTTGCCCTTGTCGGCAAGTCGGCGGAGCACCTCGAGCAGGTGCTGGATGTCCTGGAAGTGCAGGCCGGTGGTGGGCTCGTCGAGGATGTAGAGGGTCCTGCCGGTCTGGATCTTTGCCAGCTCGGCGGAGAGCTTGATGCGTTGGGCCTCGCCGCCCGAGAGCAGGGGGGATGGCTGGCCGAGCTTGAGGTAGCCGAGGCCGACGCTCTGCATGGTGGTGAGGATCCTGCGGATGCGGGGGAAGTCGGTGAAGAACTCCGCGGCCTCCTCGATGGGCATCTCGAGCACGTCGGCGATGGACTTGCCCTTGTAGCGGACCTGCAGGGTCTCGCGGTTGTAGCGCTCACCCTTGCAGTGCTCGCACTGGACGTAGACGTCGGGGAGGAAGTTCATCTCGATCTTCCTGGTGCCGGCGCCCTGGCACACCTCGCACCTTCCCCCTTTGACGTTGAAGCTGAAGCGGCCGGCCTTGTAGCCCCGGATCTGCGCTTCGGGCAGCCGCGTGAAGAAGTCGCGGATGAAGGTGAAGGCCCCGGTGTAGGTCGCGGGGTTCGAGCGAGGCGTGCGGCCGATGGGGGACTGGTCGACGTTGACCACCTTGTCGATGTTCGCGATCCCTTCGATGCCGTCGCAGGGCAGCGCGAGGATCTTCGAACGGTAGAAGTGGCGCGCCAGGAGCGGGTAGAGGGTCTCGTTGATGAGGGTCGACTTGCCGGAGCCGCTGACGCCGGTGACGCTGATGAGCGAACCGAGTGGGAAGGCGACGTCGACCCCCTTGAGGTTGTTGCCCCGGCACCCCTTCAGGACGATCTGTTTCGTTTCGCCCGTTTTCTCCTTCGGCTCTGCGGGGAAGGAGACCGATTTGGTGCCGTTAAGGTAGCCGGCGGTGACCGACCGGCCGTCGAGCTTCGAGACCGGCCCCTGGGCGATCACCTCGCCGCCGTGCTCGCCGGCGCCCGGGCCGAGGTCGATGATCTCGTCGGCCATCAGCATGGTGTCCTTGTCGTGCTCGACCACGAGCACGGTGTTGCCAATGTCGCGCAGGCGCTGCAGGGATTCGATGAGCTTGTGGTTGTCGCGCTGGTGCAGGCCGATGCTGGGCTCGTCGAGCACGTAGAGCACACCGGAGAGCTGCGAGCCGAGCTGCGAGGCGAGCCTGATGCGCTGGGCTTCGCCGCCGGAGAGGGTGAGCGAGTTCCGGTCGAGGGTGAGGTAGCCGAGGCCGACGTTGAGCAGGAACTCTAGCCGCTTGGTGATCTCGTGCAGCACGGGGGTGGCCACCAGCAGCTCCTTGCCGCCGAGGGAGGGGGGCAGGGCCCTGAAGAACCCGAGCGCCTCGGGGAGGGCCAGCGCCTCCACCTCGGCGATGTTCAGGCCGCCGACCTTCACCTGCAGGCTCTCCTGCTTCAGCCGGGCACCGCCGCAGACGGGGCAGCTCTGGCTGATCATGAAGCTTTCGGCCCATTCACGCAGCTTCGGGGAGTTGGCGTTGAGCCGCACCTCCTCCACGTAGGGCACCGCCCCCTGGAAGTTCTGCGGGTAGAGGTGCTCCCTGCCGGCGTAGGCGTAGCCGACGTCGAAGGTTCTCTTCCCTGAGCCGAAGAGCAGGATGTCGAGCGCCTCCTTCGGGATGTCGCGCAGCGGCGCGGAGAGCGGGAAGCCGAAGGACTTGGCGATGGCGCGGATAATCTGCCAGACGTTGCGCTTGCCGGGCTTGCCGAAGGGCTCGATGCCACCCTCCTCAAGCGAGCGGCCGGGGTCGGGCATCATGAGCTCCGCCGAAAGCTGCATGATCTCGCCGAGGCCGTTGCACTCGGGGCAGGCGCCATAGGGGGAGTTGAAGCTGAACTGGTTCGGGGCAAGGGTATCGACCGGCACCGTGCCGTCCGAATAGGCGAACTTCGTGCTGAAGTGCATCTCCCTGTTCTCGTCGCCGTCGATGGCGCAGGTCACCGACGACTTGTGCTCCGACATCGAAACGGCGAGCGCCACCGCCTCCTTCAGGCGCTCGGCGATGCCCGGTCCGGCCACCAGCCGGTCCACCACGAGCGCTATGTCGTGGCTCTTGTAGCGCTCGAGCTGCATGCCGGGCGACATCTCGAGATCTTCGCCGTCGACCCGCACGCGGAGGAACCCCTTCTTGACGAGCCGTTCGAAGAGTTCGCGGTAGTGCCCCTTCCTGCCGCCGACGAGGGGCGAGAGGATCTGGATCTTCGTGCCGGCGGGCAGTTCCATGATGGTGTCGCAGATCGACTCCTCGCTCTGTTTCTGCAGCACTTGCCCGGTGACCGGATCGTAGCGCCGGCCGGCCTTGGCGTAGAGCAGCCGGACGAAGTCGTGGATCTCGGTGACCGTGCCGACCGTGGAGCGGGGCGAGCGGCTGGTGCTCTTCTGGTCGATCGAGATCACGGGGGAGAGCCCCTCGATGAAGTCGACGTCGGGCCGTTCGATGTTGCCGATGAACTGCCGGGCGTAGGGTGAGAGCGTCTCCATGAAGCGGCGCTGCCCCTCGGCGTAGATGGTGTCGAAGGCGAGGCTCGACTTTCCTGAGCCCGAGATTCCCGTGATGACGACCAGCTTGTTGCGGGGGATGTCGAGCGAGACGTTCTTGAGGTTGTGCACCCTCGCCCCGCGTATGGTGATGTGGCTGAAATCCATGAAGGTGTTGAAGCGCTCCTCTACTACAGAAAGTACCGGCAAGACTGTCTACTAATGTAGGAATGTTCCGCCAATAGCCAACGCCTGCTCTCGGTAACGGGTTCAACGGCCTGCGGATGGATAACGTTTCACCCCCTTGAAAAAAGCTTTGGAAATCGAAGCGGTGGCGTATATTCCGACTGTCCGAAATCAGGACGCAGCAATGCGAATCATAACCGATAAACCGATCGATCATCATGGAACCCATGTACAAGCAGCAGGCTGAACCTGGCAAGCAGTGCCAGGAGTGCCAGGGCTTCGCCGTCAACCCCTCCAACCCTGCCGTCGGCACCTGCAATGGCAAGGATGTCGTCGCCGAGGGCGGTTGCATGTTCTTCAAGAAGCGCGAAGAAGAGCAGAAATAAGGCCGCCGTCGAAAGACGGTCCACCTGACGGAAGGCTTCCGGGAGAGCGCCATGCCTGCGCGATCCCGGAAGCCTTCCGTCGTTTGCGGGTGGCGCGGGAAGGTTCAGGCGGAACCCGTCCGGGAGCGCCGCGGCTGGGCTTCGAGGTGGCGGGGCAGCATCTGCCCGACCATGCTCATGAACGCGGAGATGGAGAAGGGTTTCTGGATGAAGTTGATCCCTTCGTCAAGCTTGTCGCCGTATGCCGCCAGGTCGGGCGCATACCCCGACATGAAGAGGGTCTTGAGGTTCGGGTGCTCCTCCTGCAGCCGGTTGCTCAGCCATACCCCGTTCATATCCGGCAGGACGATGTCGGTGATGAGCAGTTCGATCCCGTCGGGGTGGTGCGCCGCCATATCCAGGGCCGACTGCGCATCCTGGGTCGAAAGGACGGTGAAGCCCCGGTATTTCAGGAGGTCGCCCAGCATCGTGAGGATTGCCGGTTCGTCCTCGACCAGCAGAATGGCGCCCCCGGCGGCATGCGTCGGGGAGTCGTCGGGAACGGCCTCCCTGCTGCTGCCTGACGGTGCGTCGTGCCGGGGCAGGTAGACGGCGAAGGTCGTGCCGCGTTGCAACTCCGTACGGCACTCGATGAAGCCGCGGTTCTGTTTCAGCACGCCGTAGACCGTCGAGAGGCCGAGGCCGGTCCCCTTGCCTATCTCCTTGGTGGTGAAGAATGGCTCGAAGATGTGCGGGAGCGTTTTCGGGTCGATGCCGCTGCCCGTGTCCGAGACCATGATCCTGACATAGACGCCCGGTACAAGGCACGTGTGCCCTGTGGCGCAGTCGCTTGAAGCGACCTGTTCGATGCCGGTTTCGATCGTGATCACCCCTGAGTGGCCGATGGCGTCCCTCGAATTGATGCAGAGGTTGACGATCACCTGGTCGAGCTGCGAGGGGTCGATGAGGATGCGTTGCTCCTGCGCGTTCGGCTTCCAGACGAAGCGGATGTGGTTGCCGATGAGCCCCCGGAGCATCGGGAGGAGCTTTTCGACCTCCTGGTTCAGGAAAAGCTCCTTCGGAAGTGCCGTCTCCTTCCGTGCGAAGGCGAGGAGCTGCCTGGTCAGGTTGGCGGAGCGCTCGGCCGATTTCTCGATGTCGTTGATATGCCCGGCAAGGGGAGTGGAGCGGTCGAGCTTGCGTTTGAGCAGTTCGATGTTGCCGAGGATGGCCGTCAGGGCGTTGTTGAAGTCGTGGGCGATGCCTCCGGCCAGCTGCCCGACCAGCTCCATCTTCTGCGATTGCTGGAAGTGGGCCTGCAGCTGCTCGTGTTCCGCATCCCCCCGCTTGCGTTCCGTGATGTCCTGCACGATGCCGAGCAGGTGGGTCGCGCTGCCGTCACTGTCGAACCGGAGCGTGCCCGAGCTCCAGATCCAGCGGGTGTCGCTGTTGGCGCCGATGATCCGGCATTCGAACGCATAGTCCCGCCTCTTTTCGATCGAGCTGAAGACGAGCTCCCTGATCCTTGGGCGCTCTTCGGGAGCGACGTGCCCGAGGAACTGCTCGAACGACCATCCGGAGAGGAGCGAGTCGTAGCCGAAGATGCGGGCAATCTCCATCGTCCTGAGCACGGAGTGGTCAAAGAGGTTCATCTCCCACCAGCCGATGTGGCTCTTTTCGAGCGCGAAGTCCAGGTGCGCCCGGCTCCGGTGGAGTTCGGATTCGATCTGTTTCTGCTCCGTGATGTCGATCGCCGTACCGCCGTAACGGAGCGCCTCGCCGCAGCCGTCCGTCACCGGTTTGCCGCACGCCATGATCCAGCGGATCGTGCCGTCGGGGCGGAGTATGCGGTATTCGATATTGATCGAAGCCCTCTGGCGTGCGGCGTTCCTGAGGGCCGTGACGGCCATCTCGCGGTCGTCCGGATGGATCGTGCCGGTCCAGAGGTCGAAGGTGGGGGTGGTGCCGCACCCGAACTCCAGGCCGTACAGCGACCAGATACGGTCCGACCAGGCAAGCCCGGAGGTTTCGACGTCCCACTCCCAGACTCCCGAATCAGCGGCCTCCATGGCCGTGTTCAGCCAGCGGCCGTATACTGCGGCACGCTCACAGGCCAGTTTCCTGTCGTGGATGTCGACTCCGGCAACCACGAGGTAGGCCTGTCCGGAGATCTCTTTCCGCCTCGAACGCAGCTCGAACCACTTCGCCAGCCCCCGGTCGCCGTGGAGGTAGAGCCTCGCCTCGTCGGCTTCGGTCCGCCCTGAATCCATGGCCTCGAGGAGGCGCTCGACGATCCGATCCCGGTCGTCGGGATGGAGCAGTCCGGCCAGGTCGTTGTCGGGGATCTCACGGTTCCGGTTGCCGAAAAGCTCGAAGGCGTAGTCGTTGCACCCCACGAGCAGCGCCTCATCGTCAAGGATGAAGAGCGCCTGCGGCACCGCGTCGAGCAGCTCCCTGAACAGCGTGTTCCCCTCCGTGCCGGCGAGGGTCTGGCGCTGCGTTCCTGAGCTCTCCCGGAGGATGCCCAGCAGGCGCCGGCCGCCCCTCTCGTCCGGAGGCGCGGGATAGAGGCAAATGCTCGAGCGCCTGCCGTGCAGCCCACCCTCGAGGGCCCGGTGCGTGCCGGTCCGGAGCACCTCACCGGCGAGGCTCCGCAGCCGTTCGGAGAGCGCGTTCTCCGGATTGCCCGAGGCGAGCAGTTCATAAGCGTTGAGGTTCGGGCTTTCCGGCACTCCGTTGAGGAGCTGGCAGACGAAGGCGTTGTTCCTGTCGAGGATCGTTCCCCTGGGGTCCATGACGAACACCGGTTCCGGAAAATCCCTGAACAGCACGAATTCAGCGTTTTCAGTGGGCATGGTATGCTGAGCGTATCGGACGTACGGTTGTGCAAGGGGGGAAATTCGGAGGGGATTGTGGAATATAGGCAAAGAATCGGTATTGCGCCACAGGTGGATGAAAACAGGGGCAGCCGAAGCGGTGGCTTTGTGTGCCGGTTGTGTGTATATTGCCCGGTGCATTGCCCGGCCGGAAGGGCGGCCGGGTCTCCCGTCAGAACAGCAAAGCAGTAACGATATGATGGACCTCTCCAGCTGGATCTTCATCCTTGTCATGAGTGCCGGGTGCGGCATCGCCTGCATGGTCATCGCGCGTGCCAAGGGCTATCGGGGCACGGCGATCCTGGGGTGGCTGGCCGCAGGGATGATCTTCAGCATTTTCGGACTGATCGCGGTCATTCTCACCTCCCATGGACTTGCGGCGGCCCCCGGGGCGGGAGCGTATGCGGCATGCCCTCACTGCGGTGCCCCCCTGCCTCCCCGGGCTTCCCGGTGCACCCAGTGCGGCGTCGAGGCGCGCTGAGGCCATGCAGCCTCACCCGTTTTGCGCCCTCCTCTCTTTTCGTGTATATTTGAGCACTGATTTTCTCGCAGTTCCCTGCATATCCAACAAACCGGAAACACAACCTTCACGGAGAAGCCATGGAAAAAAATATGGGTCAGACCGACCGTACCGTTCGCGCACTCATCGGCGCAGTCATGCTGGTGTTCGCCATCGTATTCGAGAAATTCATCGGCGCCCTCGGCCTGGTCTTCCTGCTGACTGCCGGAATCGGCTACTGCCCCATGTACACCCTTCTGGGCATTTCAACCAACAAGTACGGCGAGTGACCTTTTTCCTATCTTTTTCCATCTCCTCCCTGATTGCGCCCCGCACCTTGCCTGTCGGGGCGCACGGGTTTCCCCCCGCGCCGCGTGGCTGACGGGATAACAGGCATATCCGCCGGCTCTGTCGTGGTGCTCGACTTCGAGACCACCGGCCTGTCACCGCAGTACGGCGACCGGGCGATCGAGATCGGGGCGGTGCTCCTCGAGGAGGGGGTTGTGGTCGACAGGTTCCAGAAGCTGATGGACCCGGGCTTCCGGATCAGCCCCTTCATCGAAACCTACACCGGCATCACCAACGCGATGCTCAAGGGGCAGCCCCGGTGCGAGGAGGTGATGTCCGACTTCGCCCGATTCATCTCCGGCCGCAACATCGTCGCCCACAACGCCTCGTTCGACCGCCGATTCCTCGACGCCGAGCTGAAACGGGCAGGGCGGCGCTTCGACGGCGCCTGTTGCTGTTCGCTCCTGCTGTCGAGGCGCATCTACCTCGACGCCCCCAACTACCGCCTCCAGACCCTGGTCGGCCATGCCGGCATCCAGCAGTCAGGCAGTTTCCACCGGGCCCTCGCCGATGCCGAGATGACCGCTGCCCTTTGGCGCGACATGCTCGTGCGGATCGAAAGCCGGTACGGGCTGCGGCAGGTGACGATCGGGCAGCTGATCGAACTGTCGGGCATCGACCGCCTCTACGCCCACCGCTACCTCTCCTCGCTCGCGGGGTGAGGGGGCGGGCGCCATCGGTGCGTTGACCAAAACCAGAGGGGCACGGCGTGCCGTGACCGACCTTGTTGTCCCTGCCGTCTACTCTGCCCTTGTGCTCAATTTCTCCTGAAAAAAGCAAGGCGGCTCTTGTGGAGCCGCCTTGCTTTTTTACCGGTATTCTCTCCTGGATCAGTCAAGGAGAGCGGCGCGAGCCGCAGAGAGGCGTGCGATCGGCACGCGGAACGGGCTGCAGGAGACGTAGTTCAGGCCGGTCTGGTGGCAGAACTCGACCGTTGCCGGGTCGCCGCCGTGCTCGCCGCAGATGCCGAGCTTGAGATCCGGCTTGACCGCGCGGCCTTCCTTGGCCGAAAGGCTGACCAGGCGGCCGACGCCGTCCTTGTCGATGCTTTCGAACGGGTCGCGCTCGAAGATCTCCTGCTGCTGGTAGATCGGCAGGAACTGGCCGGAGTCGTCGCGGCTCATGCCGAGGCCCATCTGGGTCAGGTCGTTGGTGCCGTAGCTGAAGAAGTCCGCGGCCTTGGCGATCTGGTCGGAGGTGAGCGCAGCGCGCGGCACCTCGATCATCGTGCCGACCAGGTACTTCACGCCGACGCCCTGCTCCGCGATGACGCTGCGGGCGGTCTTGTGGATGATCTCGCTGGTGATCTCGAGCTCCTTGACGTTGCTGACGAGCGGAACCATGATCTCGGGCACGATGTCCTGGCCCTCTTTCTTGATCTTGCAGGCGGCCTCGATGATGGCGCGGGCCTGCATCACGATGATCTCCGGGTGCAGGATGCCGAGGCGGCAGCCGCGGAGGCCGAGCATCGGGTTGAACTCGTGCAGGCTCTGGATGCGGGCCTTGATCTCGGCGCTCGTCTTGCCGATCTTGCCGGCGAGGTCGTCGATCTCGGCGTCGGTGTGCGGCAGGAACTCGTGGAGCGGTGGATCGAGGAGCCTGATGGTGACCGGCCTGGCGCCCATCGCCTTGAAGAGGCCGTAGAAGTCGTTCCTCTGGTAGGGGAGCAGCTTGTCGAGCGCGGTCTTGCGGCCGGCGACGTCGTCGGCCAGGATCATCTCGCGCATGGCGTCGATGCGGTCGCCGCCGAAGAACATGTGCTCGGTGCGGCAGAGGCCGATGCCTTCAGCGCCGAAGGTGATGGCGATCTCGGCCTGGTCGGGCTGGTCGGCGTTGGTGCGGATGTTGAGCTTGCGGTACTTGTCGGCCCACTTCATGAGCTGGTCGTAGATCTTGAAGGTCGGGGCATCTTCGGCCTTCAGGGTCTTGTCGATCAGTACCTCGAGGATCTCGGAGTTCTCGGTCTTCACCTCGCCGGCGATCACTTCGCCGGTGCTGCCGTCGATCGAGAGGTAGTCGCCCTCGTTCAGGACGATGTCGCTGCCGTTGACGCGCATCTGGCCGGCCTTGTAGTCGATCCTGAGGGCGCCGCAGCCTGCCACGCAGACTTTGCCCATCTGGCGTGCGCCGAGGGCCGCGTGCGAGGTCATGCCGCCGCGCTCCGTGAGGATGCCTTCGGCTGCCGCCATGCCCTTGATGTCCTCGGGGGAGGTCTCGATCCTTACCAGGATCACCTCTTCACCGCGCTTGGCGGCGTCCTGGGCGTCCTCGGCGTTGAAGTAGATCCTGCCGCAGGCGGCGCCGGGGCCGGCGTTCAGGCCGGTGGCCAGCAGCCTGCCGCCGTCGATGGCGGCGCGCTTCTCGTTGAGGTCGAAGACCGGGCGGAGGAGCTGGTTGAGCTGCTCGGGCTCGATCCTCTTGAGGACCTCCTTCTCGTCGATCAGCCCTTCGTTGAACATGTCGACGGCGATCTTGATGGCGGCGAAGCCGGTACGCTTGCCGACGCGGCACTGCAGCATGAAGAGCTTGTCGCTCTCGATGGTGAACTCGATGTCCATCATGTCGCGGTAGTGCTTCTCGAGGATGGAGCGGATCTCTTCGAGCTGGCCGTAGATGGCGGGGTTCTCCTTGGCGAGCTGGTCGATCTTGAGCGGGGTCCTGGTGCCGGCGACGACATCCTCGCCCTGGGCGTTCATCAGGAACTCGCCGTAGAAGATGTTCTCGCCGGAGGCGGCGTCGCGGGTGAAGGCCACGCCCGTGCCGCAGTCGTCGCCCATGTTGCCGAACACCATCGCCTGGACGTTGCAGGCGGTGCCCCAGTAGCCGGGGATATGGTTCAGCTTGCGGTAGACGATGGCACGCTCGTTGTTCCAGCTGTTGAACACGGCGCCGATGGCACCGCGGAGCTGCTCGACCGGGTTTTCGGGGAAGGTCTTGCCGGTCTTGTCGAGGATGGCTTTCTTGTACTTGGCGACGAGGTCCTTCAGGTCGTCGACGCCGAGTTCGGTGTCGAGGGTGATGCCGAGCTCATGCTTCTTGTGCTCCAGGATCTCCTCGAAGGGGTCGATCTGCTTCTTGTCGGCCGGCTTCAGGTCGAGCACCACGTCGCCGTACATCGAGACGAAGCGGCGGTAGCAGTCCCAGGCGAAGCGGGGGTTGCCCGACTTGCGGGCAAGGCCCTCGACGGTCGTGTCGTTGAGGCCGAGGTTGAGGATGGTGTCCATCATGCCGGGCATCGAGGCGCGTGCGCCGGAGCGGACCGAGACGAGGAGCGGGTTTTCGGGATCGCCGAAGCCTTTGCCGAGGTACTCCTCGATCTTCTTCATCGCGGCGGGGATGTCCTTGTCGAAGAGGTTGGTCGGGTAGGTCTTCTGGTGATCGTAGTAGTAAGTGCAGACTTCAGTCGAAAGGGTGAATCCGGGCGGGACAGGAAGGCCTATGTTAGCCATCTCTGCAAGGTTGGCACCTTTGCCGCCAAGAAGGTTTTTCATGGAGGCGTCTCCCTCTGCAGCACCACCGGCAAAACTGTAGATGTATTGCTTTGCTGCTGATTCGTCGATGTGGGAATTCGGCATTTTTGTCTGGAGTGGATGGAGTGAATGAGCAGGCAGCCCCCTGTGGGCAACCTCTGGGAAAAAAACAGAAAGCACCGTGAAAGCGGTTTGCGTTCACTAACTTCCAGATTATTAATTTAAAAGAAAAAAGCGTCTGGAAAAACCGGACGACGCTCAAATTACTTCCCTCTATGGAAAGCGCAGCAGTGGTTTTCGGGCTTCAGGTGCTCAGGATCTCCGTACCCTACCTCCTCGCCTCGGTGGGCGCCACCTTCTCCGAACGGAGCGGGGTGGTCAACCTCGCGCTCGAGGGGCTGCTGCTCGCCGGAGCCTTCGGGGCCGCGGCAGGCCAGTACCTGAGCGGTTCCGCCTGGGCCGGGGTGGGTTGCGCGCTGCTGCTCGGCCTGCTGGTCGCGCTGTTGCACGCGTTCGTGACGGTCACGCTCATGGCGGACCAGATCGTCAGCGGCATCGCCATCAACATCCTGGTGATGGGGGCGACCCGTTTCGGCCTCTCCCTGCTGTTCGGCAGCGCCATGAACTCGGAGCGCATCGCCGGGATGGATGCGCCGTCGCTGCTGGCCGATCCGCTCTTCCTGATCGCGATCGCCTCGGTCGCGCTGGGCCAGTTCGTCATGTTCCGGACCCCGTTCGGGCTTCGGCTCCGCGCGGCCGGCGAGAGCGCCGAGGCGGTGGAGACCGCCGGCGTCGGCGTCCGGGGGCTGCGCTACTCCGGTGTGCTGCTGTCGGGTGCGCTGGCGGCGCTGGGCGGGGCGTTCCTCGTCTACCAGCAGCACAGCTTCACGGACAACATGTCCGCAGGCAGGGGGTACATCGCGCTTGCAGCGATGATCATCGGGAAGTGGTCCCCGGTCGGGGCGGCCCTGGCGAGCCTGCTGTTCGCCCTCACCGAGGCGATGGAGATGTGGGTGCAGACCGGGTGGCTGCCGACGCAGCTGGTGCAGTCCCTGCCCTACGTGATCACCCTCGTTGTACTCGCGGGCTTCGTCGGCAAATCGACCCCTCCCGCCGAGGCGGGAGTGCCGTACGACAGGGAGTCGGGGTCAGCATAGTTCGACGACCCTGGCGACCAGGGCGTCGATTCCCCTGGCGACCGCGGCGATCGACGGCCCGAGCATGTAGGCGGGGGTGGTGACCACCTTGCCGTCAGCGCTGACGGCGATTTCATCGACCCTCCGTTCGACGTGGCGGGCGCCGAGCGCCTCGATGTCGGCTGCGGTGGCGGGGTCGTTGCCGATGGTGAGTTCGACCTGCTCCTGGCCCAGCAGCTTCGCGGCGATCACCGGCGAGATGCAGACGAATCCCAACGGCCGGCCTACCTGACGGAAGTTCCGGACGGCGTCGGCTACCGCCGGGTCGACCTCCATCTCCCTGCCCTTGAAGGCATAGTCGCACAGGTTCTTGGCCGCTCCGTAGCCTCCGGGGAGGATAAGGGCGTCGAGGCCGAGGGAGCCGATCTCCTTCAGGTCCGTGATGTTTCCGCGGGCGATGCGCGCCGACTCGACCAGCACGTTCCTCGCCTCCCCCTCGGCTACCTTGCCGGTGAGGTGGTTGACGACCTGCCGCTGCTCGACGTCCGGGGCGAGGCAGACCGCGGTCGCGCCGGCCCGGTCGATCGCCAGCAGCGTCAGCACCGCTTCGTGGATTTCGCTGCCGTCGTAGACGCCGCAGCCGGCGAGGATGACTCCGATCTTTTTCATGGTATGCCTCAGGCTTGTTCGGGAAAAGCCGGTCGCCCGGCGGGATATTGAGGGCACCTCTGAAAACCTGTTCCGCGAGTCAACTGCTGCGTTGGGCGGTGCCCGAAATCCTCATGTACATCGTCTACACTCCGGTTCCTGCGCTCCGTCCGCCTTGCCCCTGGCTCGCTCACGACACTTTTTCGAGGTGCCCTTGATTCAGTCTACGAAATAAGCGCTTTGTTTGAAACCCCGGGGAGTGCGCTGCAGCGCCGGTTCAACGGCGGGGGTTGCCCCGGAGGCGGGGGAGGAACCGACCGGTCCGTGCGGCATAGTCGGGGTATTCGGGGTGGATTTGCGTGAGCCAGGCCTCCTCCTTCGATGCCTTGTGGCTGAAGAACGCATACGCGAGGGCGGTCAGCGCCGCATGGAGGAGGCTGGCCGTGAAGATCGCCCAGCCGGCGAATGCGAGCATGATCGCGGTGTAGAGCGGATGCCTCACCAGCCGGTAGGCTCCGGTTTCGACCAGCCGGTTTCCTTCGACGGGGTAGGGGAGCGGCGTCAGGTACCTCCTGATGGCCATCGAGCCGCCGAGGCCGAAATATGCCGACGCCAGCCAGCACGGGCCGGCAAACACGATCAAGAGGGTGGCGGCCAGGCCGCTCCCTGAGTGGTGTTCAGGCCAGGGGGGAAGCACGGCGAACGAACCCATGAGGAGCGCCTGCAGGATCACCAGATGCTCCCCTCGGCTGCCGAATTTCCGCTTGTGCTCGCCGGTTTGTGGCTGATTTTCCATGGGCGGTGTATTAATCGGGCGAAATGACTATTTTAAAAGCTACTCAAATGTAAGAAAATTGCTTCCAGGTTCGCTTTAACTCACCTCTTCACCATACGTTATGATTTCGACGAAAGATACGCTCCTGCTGGTTGTCGATGTGCAGGGCAAGCTGGCCACGGTGGTCGCCGACGCCGGACAGGTTGAAAAAAACATCGGCAAGCTGCTCCGGGCCTGCAAGCTGCTCGGCGTTCCGGTGATCCATACCGAGCAGTACCCGAAGGGGCTGGGGCATACCGTCGAGCCGCTCAAGGCGTTGCTCGGCGGCCAGGCGCCGTTCGAAAAGCTCTCGTTCAGCTGCTGCGGCAACGAGGAGTTCATGAAGCGCCTCCGTTCGCTGGGCCGCAACGACATCCTCGTCGTCGGCATGGAGGCGCATGTCTGCGTCTACCAGACCAGCGTCGAACTGCTCGACTTCGGCTACAACGTCCACATCGTCACCGACGCGGTCTCGTCGAGGAGCGAGGAGAACCGCCAGCTCGGCATCCGCTGCATCGAACGTGCCGGCGGGGTGCCGACCAGCACCGAGATGGCCATCTTCGAGCTGGTGCGCGTGGCCGAAGGAGAGACCTTCAAGTCGATCTCGAAGATCGTCAAGGAGTGACTGCCGGCCGTACGATGTCGATCAGCCGCTTTTCCAGCAGCTCCCTTCCTTCGAAGAGGTCGGGCTCGATCGCCAGGTAGCGGCAGCCGGCCTGCAGGAGCATCCCTGCCAGCTCACGGTCGTCCCCGATCCGGAACCAGTCCTTCTCGGTCGTGACGGGCACGAGGCCGAGGCGGCGGGACTCTTCCGCGATCGATCCGGCCGCCTCCCGTGTGAATGACTGGTGGTCGCGGAAGAAGCGGCTGCCCACCACCTCGATCCCCGCATCACCCAGGCTCTGCAGGAACCCCTGCGGGGCGCCGATGCCGGCGAAGGCGAACGCCCGGCATCCTGATCCATCCCCGATACCGCCGATGCCTCCGGGGTCGACGAGCCCGGAGGGCCGGACTTTCGATAGCACCACCGGCTTGCCGTATCCCCGCAGCGTTTCGACGACCGCTTCGGCGCGTTTCCGGTCGGCGACCTTTGCCAGGATGAAGAGGTCGGCGCGTCCGAGCCCCCGCATCGGTTCGCGAAGGTGCCCGGCCGGCAGCACGTGCCCTCCGCCAAACGGATCCCCGGCGTTGACCACCACGATATCGAGGTCCCGGGCGATGGCGCGGTGCTGGAAGGCGTCGTCGAGCACGACCACGCCGGGCATCCTTCCGGCGAATTCGCGCATGAGCAGCTCCACCCCTTCCCGTCGCTTCTCAGCAACGACGACGACGGCTGCAGGGTTCCGTGCCGCGAGCATGGCGACCTCGTCCCCCGCGTCGCGGCTGCCGAGCAGCAGTTTCGAACCATCCGAGACCAGCATCGCCCCCTTCGTGCGGCGTCCGTAGCCCCGGGAGACGATCGCGGGCCGTATGCCGCGTTCGAGGTAGAACCTGACGATCCAGTCGACCATGGGGGTCTTGCCGGTGCCGCCGGTGGTGATGTTGCCGACGGAGACGACGGGGACAGGGGCTTTCCACGCCTTGAGGAGCCCCAGGCCGTACAGCGCGTTCCGTGCCGACATCACCAGCCCGTAGAGGGCGCCGGCAGGGGCGAGGAGGGCCGCGGCGGGCTCACTCATGGCCGAAGCGCTCCGAAAGCGAGTTGGCGAAACGATGCAGCTCCGCTTCGTCGGAAAAGGGGGGTACCTCGACGAGCTGGAGCGTGACCGTGGCCCTGCCGAAGGGGCGCGGGATTTCGAAACGGTCCCAGCTCCGGAGCACCTTCGGGCGATCGTGGCCTATTTGGGCGAAGAGCAGCGGCGAGCGCGTCTCGGATGCGAGCCTGACCGTGCCGTACTTGAAGCGGTTGATCGGGCCCCGGGGACCGTCGGGGGTGACGGCGACCACCTGCCCGGCACGCAGCGCTTCGGCGATGCCCGACCGGACCTCCTCCTTCCCCTTCGAGCTCGATCCCCTGATCAGGCGGAAGCCGAGCCGGCAGAGGGTGCCGGAGAGGAGCTGGCCGTCCTTCGAGAGGCTGACCACGGCGGCAAGGTGGGCGTTCGGGAAGAGCCGCCGGGCAAGCAGCCAGCCGGTGGCCATCGTGCCGTGCCAGAAGGCGAACACCACGCCGCGCCTTGCATCCGGGAGCCCTTCGGCGGGCAGGCGGAGCTCGATGCGCTGGCTCGCGAAGAGCCGCTCGAGCAGCGGCGCGATCAGGGCCGGCGCGGTCAGCGCCGTCGTGAGGGCCAGC
>OMIK01000010.1 GCA_900299075.1 Chlorobi bacterium Chlorobi_1 | reverse complement strand
GCGCCTGATCCCCGGATCGAGGATCCTCTTCCTCGACGAACCCTACGGCCACGACGCCTTCCTCATCGACGTCGAGACGGTAAGCCGGATGATCTGCGAGTTCAAGGAGAAAATCTGAGGGTATGTTGAAGAGGGCACGGCACGCCGTGCCCTATCCTTGCATTCCGTTATTACCCGATCACATCGAACCCGGTGTAGGGCCTGAGCACCTCGGGCACTACGACCTTGCCGTCGGCGGTCTGGTAGTGCTCGAGCAGGGAGACCATCAGGCGGGAGGTGGCGAGCCCCGAGCCGTTCAGGGTATGCACGAACTCGGGCTTCGATTTGCCGTCGGGCTTGCAACGGATGTTGGAGCGGCGGGCCTGGTAATCCTCGAAGTTCGAGACGCTGGAGGCCTCGAGGTACTTGTCCTCGGCAGGCGACCACACCTCGATATCGTAGCACTTGGCCGCGTTGGCGCTGATGTCGCCGCCGCAGAGGGAGATGACGCGGTAGGGGATCTTCAGGGCGCACAGGATCGCCTCGGCGTGCGAGAGGATCTGCTCCAGCGCCTCGTAGGACGCCTCCGGCCGGGTGAACCTGACCATCTCCACCTTGTTGAACTGGTGCACCCTCAGGAAGCCCCTCGTGTCCTTGCCGTAGCTGCCGGCCTCGCGGCGGAAGCAGGCGGAGTAGGCGACGTAGGCGATCGGGAGCGACGACGCGTCGAGCATCTCGCCGCGGTGCAGATTGGTCACGGGCACCTCGGCGGTCGGGATCGCGTAGAGGCCGTCCTCGGGCATGTGGTAGACCTGGTCGGCGAACTTGGGCCACTGCCCGGTGCCGCGGAGCGATTCCTGGTTGACCATGAATGGGGGGAAGACCTCGGTGTAGCCGTGGTTGGCCGTGTGCGTGTCGAGCATGAAGTTGATGAGCGCGCGCTCGAGGCGGGCCCCCTTGCCGGTGTAGACCGGGAAGCCGGCGCCGCTGACCTTGGCGCCCCGCTCGAAGTCGAGGATGCCGAGGCTTCTGCCGAGCTCGAGGTGGTTCTTCAGGGGGAAGCCCAGCTCGTGCGTGAACTTGAATGGGCCCCGGTAGAGCACGTTGTCATCCGCCGATCGGCCCTCCGGGACCGATTCGTGCAGCCTGTTCGGCAGGGTGAGCAGCAGCTCCTCCATGCCGGTGTCGATCACGGCCAGTTCGGCGTCGAGCACCGAGATCTGGTCGGAGACCGTCTTCATCTGGCTGATCAGCTCTTCTGCCGAGCCCTGCCCGGTGCGCTTGATGTCCGCGATCTCCTTCGAGACGCGGTTGCGCAGGGACTTCAGGTCGTCGGCCTTCTGGACCATCTCCTTGCGGGTCCGGTCGATGTCGAGCAGCTCCTGCACTTTTCCGGCATCGGCGCCCATCTGCCGCTTGTGCATCATGGCGGTCACGTCATCGGGATGCTGCCGGACGAGGTTGATATCGAGCATGGTACGGCTCCTGATGTATGGTTATGCGGAAAGGAGGCTCTTGACGACGTTCTGGACCTTGCCGCCGTCGGCCTTGCCCTTCAGCGCCTTCATCGCTTCGCCCATCACCTTGCCCATATCCTTCATGGAGGTGGCCCCGCTCTTCTCCACGATCTCGCGGATGATCGCCTCGACCTCCGCGTCGGAGACCGGTGCGGGGAGGTACTCCTCGATCACCTTGAGTTCGGAGGCTTCGGTTTCGGCCAGGTCTGGGCGGTTGCCGGCGGTGAACTGCTCGATGGCGTCGCGGCGCTTCTTGGCGAGGCTCATCAGCACCTCCAGCTCCTGGTCGGCGTTGAGCACGCCGACCCCGCCGACGCGGATCGAGACCTCCTTTTCGAGGAGGGCCGCACGGATCGACCTGATGGCGTTCAGACGGCTCTTGTCGCCGCTCTTGAGGGATTCCTTGAGTTCCTGGTCGATTCTTTCCTTGAGGCTCATGGTTCGTAGTTGGTTGTATGATCTTGTTGTGGCTCAAGATACGAGAAAAAAGCGAGAATGTTATGCATGGGACGTAGTGCACGAACAGGGCTCATCTGCCCTCTGCGTCCCCGACGACCCATAAGCCCCATACCCCGATTTCGCGTCCCTTCACGTGTCCTGGATATCCCCTCCGGTCGGCCTGAGCACGATCTCCTCGACCGTTGTCCTGCCGGGCTGCAGGTAGGCCTGCACGACCGGTCCGGCGATGTCCTCGGGCATCATCATGAGCGCCCTGAACTCGTCGGTGACCTCGCCCCACATCGGAGTGTGGACGGCGCCCGGCATGACGTCGGTGATCCTGACGTTGCAGGGGCGGGCGTAGAGGCGCATCGTCTCGACGAGCCCCCGCTGGCCGAACTTCGACATGCAGTAGACCGAGGAGTGCGCGAAGGCCTTTTCGGCGGCCACCGAGGTGATGAAGAAAATGTGCCCCGAGCGCTTCTTTTCCATGACGGGAAAGAGCGCCTGCGTCAGGAAGAAGGTCCCCTTGAGGTTGGTCGCCATGGTGTAGTCGAAGTCCTCCTCGGTCATCCCGGTGAGGGGGCCGAACCGGCCGACGCCGGCGTTGTTCACCAGGCAGTCGATGGTGCCGTACCGGTCGAGGACGAAGGAGACGAGCTTGCGGAGGTCGTCCATGCTTCCGAGGTCGCAGGGGAATGGTTCGGCGGAGGCCCCTTCGGCGCGGCACTCGAGCGCGAGCAGGTCGAGGTCTTCCCGGCTTCTCGAACAGAGCACGAGGTGCGGTTCGAATCCGGGGTTATTCCGGCCTGCCCGGGCGAAGGCGATGGCGATGGCGCGGCCGATGCCCTTGCCGGCACCGGTGATGAGGATTATATGCTGCATATGCGGTCGTTGGTGTGGTGTTTGGATCGAGTGTAGTTGATGCGAAATAAGCGATTCCTATTGCTCGGATTTTCTAAATGATATATATTGACTGTGTAGTACCTACGATATAAAAACGAAATATTTGCTAACCGATTAACAGGTGATGTCACTATGCCTAAAAGTAAAGTAAAGTGGTTTGACGGCAAAAAAGGGTACGGTTTTATCCTGAACCCTGAAGGCGGAGAGGATATCTTCGTCCATTTTTCTGCCATCGTTTCGGACCAGACATTCAAGGTCCTCAACCAGGATGCGGAGGTGGAGTACGATCTGGACAAGACCCAGAAAGGCCTCCAGGCCAAGAACGTTCGTGAGTTCCCGATGGCGGTCGACGCCGTTCAGGTAGCCGCTGTGGAGGCCGCTGCCCGAGTCTGAGCCCCGTCCGGCTTTTAGCCGCGGTGTAGCTGTTTTCCGGCAGCCCCCCAGCTGCCTTTTTTTCAGGAGAAGTTCCCTTTCGCAATCCGGCAACCCCGGATCCCACCATGCGCGGCAGGGTATCCTGAAAGCCTTCTGGACCGAATCATGAAAGCATCGAGTGGTCCCGGAAGCTGAACCAGTCTTCAGCCCCGATGATCACATGGTCGAGAAGCTCGATCTGCAGCAGCTCTCCTGCCTGCCGCACGATGGTCGTGACCTGTTTGTCGGCATTGCTCGGCTGCACGTCGCCCGACGGGTGGTTGTGCACGAGGATGACGGCGTTCGCGCTTTCGCGGATGGCGGCCTTGAAGATCTCCCTCGGATGGATCAGCGAGGCGGTCAGGGTGCCGACCGAGACGATCTCGTGCCGGATGATCCGGTTCTTCGCGTCCATGAAGAGGAGGCACAGGTGCTCCTTCGTCCCGTCGGGGATCCTGCCCTTCATGTACTCGTACACATCCCTTGCCGACTGCACCTTCATGTTCGCGTTCCGCGCGTAGTGCATCCGCTTGTGCAGCTCGAAGATGGCGATGATCTGCATCGCCTTGGCTTCTCCGATGCCCGGGATCCGCTGCAGCTCCTTGAGCGACAGTTCGGCAAGGCGTTCGAGCGGGCGGGATGCCAGCAGTTCATTGCAGGTGTCGACGATGTTGCGCCCGGGGGTGCCGGACCTGAGGATGATCGCCAGCAGCTCGGCGGGGCTGAGGGCCGCCGGCCCGGAGTGGAGGAACCGCTCCCGCGGCCTGTTTTCGGGGTCGATGTCGTGGATGCGCATGCCTGCGGGGGAAACAGGGTTGCGGTAAGCAGTCGACAGATGAAAGTTACGAATTATCACAGCGGGAAAAAAGAATGGGACCTATGGGACGTGTAGGGCAAATGGGGCAGATGTTTTTTTTATAAACCCCATGCGTCCCATACGCCCTATAGGCCCTATTCTTACCTTGCCTTCGCGCTCTTCGTGTTGAACAGGTGGTAGTTGATGCTGTCGCTGAGCGCCTGGAGGCTGGCCTCGATGATGTTGGTCGAGACACCCACCGTGCCCCAGCTTCTGACACCGTCGCTGCTTTCGATCAGCACGCGCACCTTCGCGCTGGTGCCGCGCTTCTCCTCGAGCACCCGCACCTTGTAGTCGATCAGCCGGATGGTGCGGATCTCGGGATAGAAGTGCACGAGCGCCTTGCGGAGCGCCTTGTCGAGTGCGTTGACCGGTCCGTCGCCGTCAGAGACGGTCAGGTCGGTCTCGTCGCCCACCATCACCTTCATCACCGCCTGGTCCACCGGGCGGATCTCCTTGCCGTGCTGGATGACCACCTTGGACTCGACCACCTCGAAGAAGGGGGTGAACTCGCCCAGCTCGCGGCGCAGGATCAGCTCGAACGAGGCCTCGGCGCCGTCGAACTGGTAGCCCTTGTGCTCGAGGTTCTTGACCTGGTTGACCAGCTTCTTGAAGAGCTCTCCTTTTTCGGGAAGGTCGATGCCGAGCTCCTTTGCCTTGTAGCGGATGTTGCTCTGGCCGGCAAGCTCGGAGACGAGCACGCGCTGCCGGTTGCCGACGAGCGCCGGGTCGATGTGCTCGTAGAGCGAGCTCTCCTTCATGACCGCGCTGACGTGGATGCCCCCCTTGTGCGCGAAGGCCGACTTGCCGACGAACGGCGCCTTGGTGTCCGGAGGCAGGTTGAGGATCTCGAAGACGAACTTCGACATCGGGGTCAGCTGCTTCAGCTCCTCGACATGGGCGAAATCCCTGCCCTGCTTGAGCATCAGGTTCGGGATGATGCTGATCAGGTTTGCGTTGCCGCACCGCTCCCCGATGCCGTTGATCGTGCCCTGCACGTGCGTTGCCCCGGCCCTGACCGCCTCGATGGAGTTGGCCACGGCGAGGTCGCCGTCGTTGTGGGCGTGGATGCCCACCGGCACCTCGAACAGGCTGCACACCCGCTTGACGATCTCCGATACCTCGTGGGGCAGGGAGCCGCCGTTGGTGTCGCAGAGCACCAGCCTTGTCGCGCCGCCATCGACAGCCGCCCGCAGCATGGTTTCGGCGAAGTGTGCGTCGTCCTTCCAGCCGTCGAAGAAGTGCTCGGCGTCGAAGAAGACCTCGCGGCCCGAGTCGCGGAGGAACTGCACCGAACGCCGGATCAGCTCCGCGTTCTCTTCGGCCGAGATGCCGAGGCTTTTGGCGGAGTGCGCCTGCCAGGTCTTGCCGAAGATGGTCAGGACCGGTGCGCCGCACTTGACGAGGCCGCAGAGGTTCGGGTCGTTCTCGATGTTGTCGAGCGACCTGGCCGTCGAACCGAACGCGCTGAGACGGGCGTTCCTGAACCCGAGTGCCTGCGCCTTCAGGAAGAACTCCTCATCCTTCGGGTTGCTGCTCGGCCATCCGCCCTCGATGAAATCCACACCGAATTCGTCCAGCCGTTCGGCGATCAGGAGCTTGTCCTGGACCGAGAGGTTGATATGCTCGCCCTGCGTGCCGTCACGCAGGGTCGTATCGTACAGTTCGATTGCCATGTCGTGGTTACTGCTCGTTATGCCTGGCTCTTGGCCATAAGGTCGTTCTTCCTCGCGTACTCGAAGATGCCGCCCGACTGCACGATGTCGACCACGCTGCCCAGGGGCCTGAGCTGGTAGGTGACGTTCTGCGTCAGGTTGGTGATCGTGTTGTTCTGCATGTCGATCGAAAGCTCGTCACCCGTGAGGATCAGCTTGTTGAGCTGCTGCGCGGTCTCGTAAGGGATCACGAAGCCGCCGTCCACGCAGTTGCGGTAGAAGATCCTGGCGTACGATTCGGCGACGATCGCCTTGGCGCCGGCGACCTTCAGCGAGAAGGGGGCGTGCTCCCTGGACGATCCGCAACCGAAGTTGGGGCCGGCGATGATGATCGAATAGGGGGAGGTGTGGCCGCCTTCGGGCACGAAGGGGATGCCGCCCTCGGGCAGGCCGCCCTGCTCCAGCGGGACGCCGGAGAGCGCGTACTTGCCGTACATCTTCACCTCTTCCGGGTTGGAGAGGCTGTAGACCAGGTGTTCGGCCGGGATGATCTGGTCGGTGTCGATATTCTTGCCCAGCACGTAGGCTTTACCCTGAATGATGCTTTCCATAGGTGTAGGTTTTCCTTGCGGTTTCATGTTCGGGGGCGCCGGCCGGTTTCGCTGCCTGCCGGCGCATCCCTTCGGGTCCTGCGATCAGAGGAAGTCCCTCGGATCGGTGAGCTTGCCGGTCACGGCCGATGCCGCCGCGGTCAGCGGGGAGGCCAGGTAGACGCCGGCGAACTTGCTGCCCATGCGGCCGGGGAAGTTACGGTTCGTGGTCGAGACCACGACGTCGTTGTCCACCGAACGGCCGACCGTGTCCGACGGGCCGCCGAGGCAGGCCGCGCAGGAGGGGAGGGCGATGTTGCAGCCGGCCTCCTCGAAGATCGAGCGCAGGCTCTGGCCTTCGTAGGTCTCCGTGGAGAGCTGCGAGGCGACGAGCACCGTCGCCGGGACGATGTTGGTGGTCACGGCGACCTTGCGGCCCTTCAGGATCTTGGCCGCGAGCTTGAAGTCGGTCAGCTTGCCGCCGGTGCAGGAGCCGATGTAGGACTTGGTGATCGGCGTGCCGGCAACGCTGCGCACGGTGGCGCGGTTGTCCGGGCTGTGCGGCTGCGCGACGACAGGGTCCAGCTTCTCCACGTTGTAGCGGTACATGCTGTGGTAGACCGCGTCGGGATCACTGTGGAAGATCTCGAACGGCTTGCTGGTGCGCGCCTTGACGAACGCCTCGGTGACCGCGTCGACGGCGATGATGCCGTTCATGCCGCCCGCCTCGATGGCCATGTTGCAGAGCGTCATGCGCTCGTCCATGGAGAGGGAGTAGACCGCCTCGCCGTCGAACTCCATGGCGCGGTAGGTCGCGCCGTCGGTGCCGATGTCACCGAGGATCTGCAGGATCAGGTCCTTCGCGGTCAGGTATTCGGGCATCTTGCCCTCGAAGGTGAACTTCATGGACTCGGGGACCTTCTCCCAGAGCTTGCCGGTGCCGAGGATGAAGGCCGCGTCGGTATTGCCGATGCCGGTGCCGAACATGCCGAAGGCGCCCGAGGTGCAGGTGTGCGAGTCGGTGCCGAACAGTACGGTACCGGGGAGGTTGAAGCCCTCTTCGGCCAGCGCCACGTGGCAGACGCCGCGGTAGCGGTCGGTGCCCACGTCGTAGTAGTTCGGGAGGTTCTGTTCGCCCGCGAACTGCCTGAGCAGGTCGATGTTGCGGTGGGCGTGCTCGTTTGCCGTGAAGATGTAGTGGTCGGGGAGCACCACAACCTTCTCGGGATCCCAGACCTTGGCGTCGGGGCCGAACTCCTGCTTGAAGATGTCGAAGGTCGGCGGCCCGCAGACGTCGTGCGTCAGCAGGACATCGACGTTCAGCCAGACGCTCTCACCAACATCGACGAACTTGCGGTTGGCGGCCCTGGCGAAAATTTTCTGGGTGATCGTTTGTGCCATGGTTGATCGGGTTCCGTTATCGGTACTGTAAGGTAAATGCTCTGTCAGGCAGCTGCTGGCCAATCCGCCGGCACGCCATGAAAATCGAAAAGCCGGTGACTGACAGGGCCCCGGCTTGTTCGGGCGGCGGTTTCCCGCCGCGCTTGCTCTGTCAGTTGCCCGTTGCCCGCGATCAGATGCAGGCGACGATGGCTGCGGTCATCGCGGTCGTCGAGATGGCCAGCTCGCCCGGCCTGGCGATGTCCGCCGTGCGGACTCCGGTGGCCAGCGCCTGCTCGATAGCGTCATAGATCGCCCTGGCTACCTCGGGCTTGCCGAAGCTGTGTTCGAACATCATCGCCACCGACGCGATGGTCGCGATCGGGTTGGCCTTGTTCTGGCCGGCGATATCCGGTGCGCTGCCGTGGATCGGCTCGTACAGCGCGTGCTTCGAACCGATGCTCGCCGACGGGAGCATGCCGAGGCTGCCGGTGATCATGCCCGAGATGTCGCTCAGGATGTCGCCGAACAGGTTGCCGGTCACGATCACCTCGAACTGTTTCGGGTTGCGCACGATCTGCATGGCCGCATTGTCGACGTACATGTCGACCAGCTCGATCTCCGGGAAATCCTTGTGCACTTCATGCACGACGTTGCGCCAGAACTGCGAAACTTCGAGCACGTTGGCCTTGTCGATCGAGGTGACCTTCGCGTTGCCCCGCTTCCTGGCGGCTTCGAAGGCGAGGCGGGCGATGCGCTCGACCTCATAACGTTCGTAGACCATGGTATTCCATCCGCGGTTCTCGTCGTAGCCCCTCGGCTGTCCGAAGTAGATGCCGCCGGTCAGCTCCCTGAAGACCATGAAATCGGTGCCCTTCACGACCTCCTCCTTCAGCGTCGAGGCGCTGACGAGGGCGTCGTAGACCTTGGCGGGGCGGAGGTTGGCGAACAGGCCGAGCTCCTTGCGGATCCTCAGCAGTGCCGCTTCAGGCTTCTTGTCGTGCGGGAGGCTCTCCCATTTGGGGCCGCCGACCGCGCCGAGCAGCACGGCATCGGCGTTCCTGCAGGCTTCGAGGGTCTCGTCGGTCAGCATGGAGCCGTGCAGGTCGTACGAAGCGCCGCCGAAGGGGTGCTCCTCGACCGTGTATTCGAAACCGAACTTCTTCGATACGGCGCTCAGTACCTCGAGGGCGCCGGCCACCACTTCGGGGCCGATGCCGTCACCGGGAATGGATGCTATTCTGTACATGGCTTCCCGTTTACTTCTTCTTGAGCCAGCTCATCATGCCGCGGAGCTTTGCGCCCACCTTCTCGATCGGGTGGTTGCCGTTGCTGTCGCGGAGGCTGTTCAGGTTCTTGTAGCCGCCGTTGCACTCGTCGATGAACTCCTTGGCGAAGCGGCCGTCCTGGACCTCTTCGAGGATCTTCTTCATCTCGGCCTTGACGGTGGAGGTGATGAGGCGCGGGCCGCGGGTCATGCCGCCGTACTCGGCGGTGTCGCTGACCGAGTAGTTCATGCGGGAGAGGCCGCCTTCATAGTAGAGGTCGACGATGAGCTTCAGCTCGTGCATGCACTCGAAATAGGCCAGTTCCGGCGGATAGCCCGCCTCGGTCAGGGTCTCGAAGCCGCACTTGATCAGCTCGGCGGAACCGCCGCAGAGCACGGCCTGCTCGCCGAACAGGTCGGTCTCGGTCTCGTCCTTGAAGTTGGTCTCGATGACGCCGGCCTTGGTGCCGCCGATGCCCTTCGCCCAGGCGAGGGCTATCTTCTTGGCGTCGCCGGTGGCGTCCTGGTGCACCGCGATCAGGCACGGTACGCCGTTGCCCTCGGTGTAGGTCCTGCGGACCAGGTGGCCGGGGCTCTTCGGGGCGATCATGATGACGTTCACGTCGGCCGAAGGCACGATCTGCTTGTAGTGGATGTTGAAGCCGTGGCCGAAGGCGAGCGTGGCGCCCTTCTTCAGGTTCGGCGCGATCTCGTTGTCGTAGACGCTCTTCTGGGTCTGGTCCGGCAGGAGCACCATGACGATGTCAGCCCACTTCACCGCATCGGCGACGTTCTCGACCCGCAGGCCGGCTTCGCGCGCCTTGGCGCAGGAGGAGCTGTCGGTGCGCAGGCCGACGCAGACGTTCATGCCGCTGTCCTTCAGGTTCAGCGCGTGGGCATGGCCCTGGCTGCCGTAACCGAGGACGGCGATGTTCTTGCTCTGCAGTACCGCGAGGTCGGCATCCTGCTCGTAATAGACGTTCATTGACATAACTGGTTGACGGTTATTTCATGCGTAGATAAGAAATCATGCGTCGCCGCGGTGGATCGCTACAGCGCCGGAGCGGGCGAGTTCCCGGATGCCGAAAGGCCTGAACATGTCGATGGCCGTGTTGATCTTGTCCGGAGAACCGACGATCTCAATAGTAATGGATTTTTGCTTGATATCCACGACTTTTCCCTTAAAAACGTTGCTCAGCTCGAAAATCTCGTGCTGCGTCGTTTTCGACAGTTTGAGGCTCATCAAGAGCAGTTCGCGCTCCACGTGCGGCTGGTGGGTCAGGTCGGTCACCTTGATGGTGTCGACCAGCCGGTTCAGCTGCTTGAGCACTTGGCTGATGATGCGGTCCTCGCCTCGGGTCACGATGGTCATGCGCGAAACCTCGGGGTCCTCGGTTTCGCCGATGGAGATGCTCTCGAGGTTGAACCCGCGCGCGCTGAACATCGCGGCGACCCGGTTCAGGGTGCCGAACTTGTTTTCGACCAGAACAGATATGAGATGTTTCATAGTATCGGTTAAACCATGGTTTTGGGATTCAGCCGGGCGAGCAGCATGTCGGAGATCGAGCCGCCTGCGGGCACCATCGGGAAGACCATGTCCTTTCTGATGACACGGAAATCGACCAGTATCGGGCCGTCGTTGTAGGCCAGGGCGTCGGTGATCGCCTTGCTTGCGGCCTCGGGGTTGTCCGCGCTCACGGCACGGCATCCGAAGGCCTCGGCCACCTTGACGAAGTCGGGGTTGCTCTCCTCGAGGTCGGTGAAGGAGTACTTCTCCTTGTGGAAGAGCTCCTGCCACTGGCGTACCATGCCGAGGTACTGGTTGTTGATCAGGAAGATCTTGATCGGCAGCTTGTGGTGGACGGCCGTGACCAGCTCCTGGATGTTCATCATCAGGCCGCCGTCGCCGCAGATGGTGACCACGGGGCGGTCGTGGATGCCGAAGGCCGCGCCGATGGTGGCCGGCAGGCCGTAGCCCATCGTGCCGAGGCCGCCGCTGGTGATGATCGAACGCGGCTCGGTGAACTTGTAGTACTGCGAGGTCCACATCTGGTGCTGCCCCACGTCGGTGACGATGACGGCGTGGCCATTGGTCTGCCTGGAGACCTCCTCGATGACGAACTCGGTCTTGAGCGAGTCGGCTTCGACGGTGTAGTCGAGCGGGCACTGCCTGCGCCACGCATCGATCTCGCCCAGCCACTCGGCACGGTCTTCCCTGGATTTCGGCATCTCGGCCAGGATCGACTCGAGGAAGTCCTTCGCGTCGCCGACCACCGGCAGGTCCACCTTGACGTTCTTGTCGACGTTGGTCGGGTCGATGTCGTTGTGGATCTTCAGGGCCTGTGTGGCGAAGGTCTCGATCTTTCCGGTGACGCGGTCGTCGAACCGGGCGCCGACCGCGATCAGCAGGTCGCAGTGGCTCACCGCCTGGTTCGCCCAGTAGGTGCCGTGCATGCCGAGCATCCCCATTGACAGCGGGTTGTCGCCCGGGAATGCGCCGAGGCCCTGCAGGGTCATGGTGACCGGGATCTGCTGCTCCACGGCGAGCTTGAGGAGTGCTTCGGAAGCGCCGGCGGAGATGACGCCGCCGCCGACGTAGAGCACCGGGCGCTTCGCCTTGGCGATCATCTTCGCGGCCCTCGAGACCTGGTTGGCGTGGCACTTGAAGGTCGGCTTGAATCCGCGGATGTCGACCCCCTCCTGCCATTCGAAGGCACACTCTGCGGCGAGGACGTCCTTCGGCATGTCGACCAGGACCGGTCCGGGCCTGCCGGTGGTTGCCAGATAGAAGGCCTTGCGGATGGTCGGCGCCAGGTCGCGCACATCCTTGACCAGGAAGTTGTGCTTGGTGATCGGGCGGGTAATGCCGACGATGTCCGCCTCCTGGAAGGCGTCGTTGCCGATCAGGGTGCTGGGCACCTGGCCGGTGAAGACCACCATCGGGGTGGAGTCCATGTAGGCGTTGGCGATGCCGGTGACCGTATTGGTCGCACCGGGGCCCGAGGTGACGAGCACGACGCCCGGCTTGCCGGTGGCGCGGGCATAGCCCTCGGCCATGTGGGTAGCGCCCTGTTCGTGGCGCACCAGGATGTGCTTGATATCCTCGACGTCGTGCAGGGTCTCGTAGACCTTCAGCAGCGACCCGCCGGGGTAGCCGAAGATGTACTCGACGTGTTCACGCCGCAGGCACTCGAAGAATATTTCGGATCCGTTGAGTTTTTGTCCGGGTTGATGCATGGTGAGAACGATTTGGTTCAGTATTGACACTTCGGTTGCAGGATCGCGCCCGTGTTGGCAGATGTCACCATCTGTGCGTAGCGGGCGAGGTAGCCTTTGCTGATCTTGGGCCGGAACGGCGGCAGGGCCGCGATGCGCTCGGCGATCGTCTTCTCGTCGAGCTCGACCGACATCGAACGGTTCGGGATGTCGATGATGATCGTGTCGCCGGTTTTCAGGGCCGCGATCGGGCCGCCGTCGGCAGCCTCTGGCGATACGTGCCCGATGCAGGCGCCCCTCGAACCGCCGGAGAACCGGCCATCGGTGATCAGGGCCACCGAGTCGCCGAGGCCGCGGCCCATGATGGCGCTGGTGGGCGAGAGCATCTCGGGCATGCCGGGGCCGCCGCGTGGGCCCTCATAGCGGATGACCACGATGTCGCCAGCCTTGACGTCGCCGCCCATGATGCCGGCGATGGCGTCGTCCTGGCAGTCGTAGACTTTGGCTGGCCCGGTGTGCTGCATCATGGAGGGGCTGACTGCGCCCGTCTTGACAACAGCGCCGTTCGGCGCGAGGTTCCCGTAGAGCACGCAGAGGCCGCCGGTCGCGGAGTACGGATCGGATACCGGGCGGATTACCTGGTGATCGAGCACTTCGGCCGCAGCGATATTCTCGCCCAGGGATTTCCCGGTGACGGTCGGTGCCGAGAGGTCGAGCAGGCCGTCGACGGCGGAGAGCTCCTTCAGGATGGCCGGGATGCCTCCGGCGCGGTCGACGTCCTCGATGTGCACCTCGGTCGTGGCCGGGCTCACCTTGCAGATGTAGGGCGTACGGGCCGACAGGCCGTTCAGTTCGGCGAAGTCGAAATCGAGCTCCGCCTCGTTGGCGATCGCCAGCGTGTGCAGGATGGTGTTCGTGCTGCCGCCCATGGCGAAGTCGAGCGCAAAGGCGTTGAGCAGGGCGCGGCGGGTAAGTATGTCACGCGGACGGACATCTTCCCGGACCAGGTCCACGATGCGCCTCGCGGCGCTCTTCACCAGCTCCAGCCTTCTCGGATCGACAGCCAGGATGGTGCCGTTGCCGGGCAGCGCGAAGCCGAGCGCCTCGCAGAGGCAGTTCATGGAGTTGGCCGTGAACATGCCGGAGCAGGATCCGCAGCCGGGGCAGCCGTTCTCCTCGATGGTGCAGAGCTCCTCCTCATCGATCTCGCCGGTGCTGAACCTGCCGACCGCCTCGAAGACCGAGATGAGGTCGACCTTCTTGCCGGAAGGGGTGTGGCCGGCCTGCATGGGGCCGCCGGAGACGAAGATGACCGGGACATTGGTGCGCAGGGCGCCCATCATCATGCCCGGGGTGATCTTGTCGCAGTTCGGGATGCAGACCAGGCCGTCCAGGCGGTGCGCCTCGACCATGGTCTCGACCGAATCGGCGATGATCTCGCGGCTCGCCAGCGAGTAGCGCATGCCGACGTGGCCCATGGCGATGCCGTCGCAGACGCCGATGGTGTTGAACTCGAACGGCACGCCGCCCGCTTCGCGCACCGCCTCCTTGGCGATCCTGCCCAGCTCCTGCAGGTGCGCATGGCCCGGGATCAGTTCGTTGAAGGAGTTGCAGATGCCGATGAAGGGCTTCGAAAAGTCGTTTTTCGAGCGGACGGCCCCGGTCGCCTTGAGCAGGCTGCGGTGCGGCGCTTTTTCGAACCCTTTCTTTATGGTGTCAGATCTCATCGAGGTAGCTGGTTTACGTTTGAATCAAAAATAAGATACCCCCGGCCTGCCTGTCCCGAAGCCTTGGAGTCTGAGTATTGTCGAGGAGAATACGGAGGACTTGGGAAAGGCCTGACGGGTCAGGATACCGTAATGGATACTCGTACTACGGGTAGCCCGGACACGATCGGCCCGATCCCTGCGGAGCGGGAGGTCTGCATACGGCCGAAGGCCATCGACGGGCAGGCATGCCCGGTATCACTGATGCGATGGATGGACTGGTTCGGCATTGCTGGATCGGTTGTCGCGCGTATGCAAAAATAGTATTGTGCTAAAGTTACGGTTTCCCGTCCATTATGTCAAGGCTGGGCAGGAAAAACCGTTTATCGCCCCGGCTCCTGGCGCACCGGCGGCGGATTTGCGATTTTGGTCTGCCGGGATGGTGTAAAAATTTAAAAATCTTATTTTTACAGATATCGGTGGTCCCTGGCAGGAGCCTACCTGCCACAAAACTCAAACGTCAGTGCCATGTTGAGTCTACAATCTCCCAATCCGCAGGATCTTGCTCCCTTCTTCCTTCTCCTTGCCCTTGTCGGATGCTTCCTGCTGCTCGGCGAACTCCTGACCCGCAGGTTCGGGGTCGCTCCGGTTATCGTCAGGAAAGTGGTGCACCTTTGCATGGGGGTGGTGCTCTTCTTCATGCCCTCCTACTTCCAGTCGAACTTCTATCCGGCGCTGGCAGCCCTCCTGTTCGCGGGCCTCGGCATGGCGAGCCTCAAGGCGGGCATCCTGGAGTCCCTCCACGGCGAGCCTGCCGAATCGACCAACGACGAGGAGGCTGGCCCGGTCGTCAGTTACGGTCCGGTCCTGTTCCCTCTGGCGTTCCTGCTCCTGGTGCTGCTGCTCTGGGGCCGGCACGTCTGGATCCTGCAGACCGCAGTGCTCGTGATGGGGGTCGGCGACGCCCTGGCGGCGCTGGTCGGCAAGGCCTCGGGCGGCTCGCACATCGAGCACCTGACCAGGAGCCCCAAGACGGTCGCCGGATCGCTGGCCATGTTCGTTTCGAGCCTCGTCATCATCGCGGTCTCCCTCTTCATGTTCCAGGGGGCCTTCTCCGCCGGGCTGTCGGCAAAACCGGCATGGGAGCTTCTCTCCCTTGCGCTGCTGCTCGCGCTGCTTGCCACGGCGGCCGAGGCGCTGCTCTCCGCCGGGCTGGACAATCTCTTCATACCGTTGGCGGTCGCCTATCCGCTCTACCTGCTCGACGTGAACGGCATGGTGACGCTCGAAGGGTTCCTGGTCGGCGGCCTCTGCGCGCTGCTGCTCGCCCTCTTCTCGATCAAGGTGAAGTTCCTGAACAACAGCGGCGCCACGGCAACCTTCCTGCTCGGCACCAACATCTTCGGCGTCGGGGGCTGGGTATGGACCGTACCGCTCCTGACCTTCTACCTCCTCTCCTCGATCCTCTCCAAGCTCGGCCGCAAGCGCAAGGCGAAGTTCGACCTGGTCTTCGAGAAGGGGTCGCAGCGTGACGCCGGCCAGGTCTATGCCAACGGCGGCGTTGCCTGGGTCATGATGGTTGCCTATTCGATCACCGGGGATCCCTACATCTTCTTCGCCTACCTCGGGACCCTGGCTGCCGTGCAGGCCGATACCTGGGCGACCGAGATCGGCACCATGTGGCCCAATGCCAAGGCCCGCCTGATCACCACCTTCAAGCACGTTCCGGTCGGGACCTCCGGCGGCGTCTCCATCCCCGGCACCTCGGCCTCTTTCTTCGGCTCCCTCCTGATCTGCGGAAGCGCCGTGCTGATGAACGTCGCGTGGATCAACAAGGTGGGCATCGTACCGTCCCTGCTGGTCATCGGCATCGCCGGCCTGATCTCCAGCCTCGTCGACAGTTTCTTCGGCGCCACCTTCCAGGCGCAGTACTACGATCCCATCAGGCAGAAGGTGACCGAGCGCACCCACAGCCTCGCCCCGGACGGCAGCAAAGTGAAAAATGACCGAATTAAGGGTTATGATTTTGTGAACAACGATCTGGTCAATACATTGTGTGCTATATCGGGTTCCGTGGTGGCCTACCTGGTCGTCCAGAATCTTGCAACATTTTGAAATCCATACTTTTAGGACGAGCTGAACATGACTGAAAATGGCGGTGGATGGATCGTTTCGATGCTTTCCGGTTCGGGGCCCGTGGTTATCCTGGTTCTTTGTTTGCTGATCGTTTTCTCGATACTCTCCTGGGCGATCATCGCCATGAAGTTCCTTGCCATCAGGAAGTCGATCCGCGAGTCCGGCGATTTCATGGAGTCGTTCTTCGACGTCAAGGATGTCGACCGCCTCTTCGCCTCGAGCGAGAATTTCCGTAACGGTTCGCTGCCGCGCGTCTTCAGGGCCGGCTACATCGAGTACAGCTCGATGCGCGACAAGAGCACCGTCTCGCAGCTCCGCGACCGGATCGCCCTCGCGGTCAAGCGCGAACTGAATGCCGAGAGCAAGCGCCTCACGCACCTGGTGCCGTTCCTTGCCACGGTGGGCAACACCGCGCCCTTCATCGGCCTGTTCGGCACGGTCTGGGGTATCATGAGCTCCTTCCAGAACATCGGCCTCATGAAGTCCGCCTCGCTCGCCGCGGTGGCCCCGGGCATCTCCGAGGCGCTCATCGCCACGGCCACCGGCCTGGTGGCGGCTATCCCCGCCGTCATGGGATACAACTACCTCACCCAGAAGATCGGCCAGGTCGAACGGGACCTCGAGGATTTCACCCCCGATTTTATCGACGCCTACCTCAACCAGTAACAGGAAGACGCCAGCGATGATGACCGGAGGACAGAAAACCAGGCTGATGAGCGAGATCAACGTGACCCCGTTCGTGGACGTCATGCTGGTGCTGCTCGTCATTTTCATGGTCACGGCCCCCATGATGACCAGCGGAGTGAAAGTGGAGGTGCCCCAGACCTCGCATGAGCGGATGGACATCGATTCCAAGGCGCTGGTGGTCAGCGTCGACGCCTCGCGGCGGGTTTCGGTGAACGATTTCCAGCTTTCCCCCGAGGATATTCCCTCGCAGCTGCCTCACCTGCTCGAATCGAAGCAGGCCGAAGAGGTCTACCTCAAGGCCGACAGGTCCCTGCCCTACGGTTTCGTCATGTCGGTCATGGCATCGATCCGGCAGGCCGGCGTCGAGAAGATCGGCATGGTCACCGAGCCTGCCGCATCCCCTGACAAAAAACGTTGAGGCGCCCGGACCCGAAATGAGCACCAGGGAAGATCTGAAGCGCGAGCAACGGCGGTTTGTCGTGTGGGTGGCCGTCGCTGCCGCGGCCCATGCGGCGGTCGTGCTCTCTGCCGTCCTGATGCAGCTCTACCACATCCGGACCCATCCTCCGCTGAAGGTCGTCAGCGTCAGCCTGGTCAGCCTCCCCGGCACGCCGGGGCCGGCAGGAGGGCCGCCCGCGCCGTCCCCGGCACCAGCTGCCCCTGTTCCGGCCCCGAAGGTGCCCGAACCCCCGGCCCCGGCGTGCCGGGGAGGCTGACCAGGCTGACGCTGACGACCTTCAGCGG
>OMIK01000009.1 GCA_900299075.1 Chlorobi bacterium Chlorobi_1 | reverse complement strand
GAGATCCCCTACAACTACACATCGGCGGACGACAGGCAGGCGATATCCTTCATCCTCGGAGAGGAGATCCTGAAGAAGGTCGACGAGCTCAGGGAGGTCAGGGTGACCGGAAGGTCGGCCCGGCTGCTCATGCAGATCCTCGGCGACATCCTTATCCACGGCCGCAACCCGTACCTGTTCCAGGAGCTTATCGACTCGGTGCCTCGCCGCACGAGGGTGTTCGAACATGCCCGCAAGGATCTCGAGACCATCATCTCCGCGGCGAACGGCGAGCCGAGGGTCATGGCGATCGTCGAAACCCTCAGGACGAAGCTGGACAAGTTCAGGGCGGAAATAGAGCTGATACCCGAGTATCGGCGCAAGGTGCGCCGTGAACTGGCCCCCATCGTCGGGGCGAAGAACATCCTGTTCGACCCCTTTTCGCTGGTCGCCCATGCCACCGACGCCACCGACTGGCGCCTTTACCTCCCGGTCGCCGTGGTTACCCCTGACGAGGAGTCGCAGGTCGCGCCGCTGATCGGGGCCATCGCAAGGCTCGGCCTGAGGGTGATCCCCAGGGGAGCTGGCACCGGCCTGACCGGCGGCGCCGTGCCGCTTCGTTCCGACTGCGTGATCATCAATACCGAGAAGCTCAACAAGGTGCGGGGCATCCAGCACCGCAAGTTCCACCTGCGCGACGGGCAGTCGGTTTCGGCTTCGGTCATCGAGGTCGAGTCGGGTGTCATCACCGAAGCGGCGATGCACCATGCCGACGAGCATGGCCTGGTCTTCGCCACCGACCCGACAAGCGAGTGGGCCTGCACGATCGGCGGCAACATCGCCGAGAACGCCGGAGGCAAGATGGCGGTCAGGTGGGGCACCTGCATCGACAACCTGCTTGAGTGGCGCATCGCCATGCCCGGGGCGAAGCTCTGGACCGTGCGCCGCACCGACCACCAGCTCCGCAAGATCCTGCCGGAGGACACCGTGACCTACGAGGTGCTCGACCAGCACGGGGCGCCGCTGAAGCGTATTTCGCTCCGCGGTTCGGAGATCCGCAAGCAGGGGCTCTGGAAGGATATCACCAACAAGGCGCTCGGCGGCGTGCCCGGCCTGCAGAAGGAGGGCACCGACGGCGTGATCACCTCGGCCATCTTCGTGCTCTATCCGAAGTATGAACAGAAGCGTACCCTCTGCCTCGAGTTCTTCGGCCCGGACATGGACGAGGCGAGCCGCGTGATCGTGGAGCTTTCGAAGGCCTTCCCCTACCAGGACGTGGAGCACGAGACGCTGCTGGCGCTCGAACACTTCGACGACGAATATATCCGTGCGATCGACTACAAGGTCAAGGCGACCAGGCCGCAGACGCCGAAGGCGGTGCTCCTGATCGACATCGCCGGCCACAGCAACGCCGAGGTCGAAGCCGGGGTCGAACGGGTGCGGGCGCTCCTTGAAAAACATCCGAACACGCTGATGTTCGTGGCGCGGGACAACTCCGAAGCCGCCCTCTTCTGGACGGACCGCAAGAAGCTCGGCGCCATCGCCCGCCGAACCAACGCCTTCAAGCTGAACGAGGATATCGTCATCCCGATCGAGCAGCTCGCGGTGTTCGCCCGCTTCATCGACGAACTCAACATCGAGGAAGAGCGCTACTCGCAGGGGCTCTACGCCGATCGGGTCGCTTCGCTCCTGCATGCGAGCAGCGAAAAGGAGAGCCTGTCGCCGTTCGAGTCGAAGATCCCTGCGGGCCTCGGGCTGTGCGACCTGATCCGGAAGCGCCTCGAAGGCGCCGATCCGCTCATCCTCCGCTCCCTGACCCTCATGCAGGAGTTCCGCTCCGAGCTGAACGAGCTCTTCCGCGGCTATCCCAAGATGCTCGATACTATCGACAAGGCCTACCAGCACGTGCGCGACCGGCGCATCGTGCTCGCCACCCATATGCATGCCGGCGACGGCAACGTGCACGTGAACGTGCCGGTGCTGTCGAACGACCGCCCCATGCTGGAGCGCGCGGACCACGTGATCGACAAGGTGATGGAGATGGTGATCTCGCTGGGCGGCGTCGTTTCGGGTGAACACGGCATCGGCGTCACGAAGCTCAAGTACATGGACCGCGAGCGGATCGAGGAGCTGTCGGCCTACCGCCGGGAGGTCGATCCCGACGGCATCATGAACCCCGGCAAGCTCGAGGACTACGATGCCCTCAACCACATCTTCACCCCGTCGTTCAACCTCCTGGAACTTGAGGCGCACATCCTGAAGCGCGGCAAGCTGGAGGCGCTCTCCAGGAAGGTCGACTCCTGCATCCGATGCGGCAAGTGCAAGCCCGACTGCTGCGTCTACTACCCGGCCAGGGGGATGTTCTACCATCCGCGCAACAAGAACCTGGCGATCGGTTCGCTCATCGAGGCGCTGCTTTACGACGCCCAGCGCGAGCGTTCGACCGATTTCGAGCTGCTCCAGTGGCTCGAGGAGGTATCGGACCACTGCACCATCTGCCACAAGTGCCTGAAGCCCTGCCCGGTGGACATCGACTCGGGCGAGGTCTCGATCCTCGAACGCGAGATCCTCTCGGCGCGCGGCTACAAGAACTCGCCGGCGATCACCAAGATGACGCTGGACTACCTGGAGAACCGCTCGCCCCTGTACAACAAGGTGTTCCGCAACGCCGTGGTCCGCATGGGCGGTGCCGCCCAGCGCGCCGCGGCCAAGCTTGCCGCCCCCCTGCAGTCCTCGGAGGAGGCCCAGGCCTTCGCCCCCCTGCGCCTGCTCCGCTCCTCGGTGCCGCCGGTTCCCGACAAGACGCTGCGCGACCTCCTCCCGCCCTGCGACCCAGACCAGGTGCTGGTGTTCGAACCTGCGGGCGGCGAGGCGACATCGACCGTGTTCTACTTCCCCGGCTGCGGATCGGAGCGGCTCCACTCGACCATCTCGATGGCGTCGATCCATATCCTGCTCGAAACCGGCACGCGGGTGATCCTTCCGCCGCCCTTCCTGTGCTGCGGCTTCCCGTCGCACGTCAACGCAAAGAGCGACCAGCACACCTCGATCGTGCTGCGCAACACGGTGATGTTCAGCCAGATCCGCGAGATGTTCGCCTACCTCGACATCGACGCCTGCGTGATCTCCTGCGGCACCTGCCGCGAGGGGCTCGAAAACATGGAGGCGGAAAAGCTCTTCGGCGACCGGATCGTCGACGTCTCCAGGTACGCCTACGAGAAAGGGCTGCGCGCCGCCGGCGGCG
>OMIK01000008.1 GCA_900299075.1 Chlorobi bacterium Chlorobi_1 | reverse complement strand
GCCCATGCGATGCACGCCAACCACTTCACGGCGATCTACCTCTCGTCCGGCATGCTGGTGCTCGGCATCAGCCTCGCCCTGGTCGTCTACGCCTTCCGCGTGATTGACCCCGAGAAGACCGCACAGGCTATCCGCCCCCTCTACCTCTACTCGTTCAACAAGTGGTACTGGGACGAGATCTACGACGCTACCATCATCAAGGGCTCGATGCTGCTGTCGAAGATCCTGGCATGGTTCGACTCGAACATCGTCGACGGCATCGTCAATGGCGTTGCCACGGTGTTCAGGAAGTTCGCGTTCCTCAACGGCAACATCGACAAGTATGTGGTCGACGGTGCGGTGAACTTCACGGCATTCTCGGTCCAGACGACCGGCGCAGTCATGAGGAAGATCCAGACCGGAAAGGTGCAGACCTACCTGGTCCTGGTGATGGTGGCGGTACTCGGGTACTTTGCCTTCTATCTTGTCCAGCTCATGAAGTAACGAACGATTTAATTTTTATCTCCGAACATAACAGGTACTGAACATGCTGAGCTTAATTGTATTTCTGCCGATCATCGCCGGACTCATCATTTTGGCTGTTCCTGCGTCGCAGAAGCAGGCCATCAGGATCGTCTCCCTGCTCGCAGCTGTGGCCCAGGGCGTGCTCGCCGTGCTTATCTGGCGTCAATACGACCCGACCATGGCCGGCATCGTCGCCGCACCCGGCGGTTCGCCGGTAGGCTCGTTCCAGCTGATCGAACGCATCCCCTGGATTTCGCTGAACCTCGGCTCGTTCGGCCCGCTGACCATCGAGTACTTCATTGGCGTTGACGGCCTGTCGATCACCATGGTGATCCTGACCGCGCTGATTTCGATCATCGGCATCCTGTCGAGCTGGCCGATCCAGAAGCAGGTCAAGGGGTACTTCATCCTGTTCAACCTGCTCAGCACGGCCATGATGGGCTGCTTCGTGGCGCTCGACTTCTTCCTCTTCTACGTTTTCTGGGAGGTCATGCTGCTTCCGATGTACTTCCTCATCGGCATCTGGGGCGGCCCGAACAGGGAGTACGCAGCGATCAAGTTCTTCCTGTACACCCTCTTCGGCTCGGTCTTCATGCTGCTCGTCATGATCGGCCTCTACTTCAGCGTCGTCGACCCGGTCACCGGCAACCATACCTTCAGCCTCGTTGCGATGGCCGACCAGCATAATTATGTCGCCGGCACCATCCTCGGCCCCGGCAGCGTGATGTGGCGCTATGCAGCCTTCATCGTGCTCTTTGTCGGCTTCGCCATCAAGGTCCCGATGTTCCCGTTCCACACCTGGCTGCCTGACGCCCACGTCGAGGCTCCGACCCCGATCTCCGTCATCCTTGCCGGCGTGCTCCTGAAGCTCGGCACCTACGGTATGATGAGGATCAACTTCCCGCTCTTCCCCGAGGTCTACCAGGCCGGCATGTACGTGATCGGCATCTTCGGCGCGATCAACATCATCTACGGCGCCTTCTGCGCACTTGCCCAGCAGGATCTCAAGAAGATGGTCGCCTACTCCTCTATCAGCCACATGGGCTACGTGCTGCTCGGCATGGCCGCAGGCAACAGCGAAGGCATGCTTGGCGCCCTCTACCAGATGTTCAACCATGGCACCATCACCGCCATGCTCTTCCTTCTCGTGGGCGTCATCTATGACCGCGCCCACTCCCGCCAGATCGAGAAGTTCGGTGGCCTTGCGAGCTACATGCCGGTCTATGCCGGTATCGTGACCGTCGCCTGGTTCGCATCGCTCGGCCTGCCCGGCCTCTCCGGCTTCATCTCCGAGGCATTTGTCTTCGTCGGCGCCTTCACCGCCCCGGTCACCAGGCCGATCGCCATGGTCTCGGTGCTGGGCATCGTCTTCGGCGCAGCCTACCTGCTCTGGTCGCTCCAGAGGATGTTCCTCGGCAAGCGCCGTCCGGATGCACTGTACGAACTCGAGAAGGATGAGCACGGCCATGAGCACATCCACTTCCACGACTGGAACGGAAAGCTCGATCTCGACGCGAGGGAGCTCACCATGCTCATCCCGCTGGCAATCATCGTCATCGCCCTGGGCATCTATCCGATGCCGATCATGGGCATGCTGACCGCCAGCATCAACAAGCTCGTAACCGTGCTCGCCCCTGTGGCGTCCGCGGCCGTCCATTGATCCGTATTTCCGTCTAAAAGAATAAACGTTGGATAATATGTTCGCAATGCCATCAGGCGCTGAAATACAGAGCATCATCGGGACCCTCCGGTTCGGTGCCGGGTATTTTATCCCTGAACTCTACCTTTCAGCGCTCTTCATGGTGCTGATCATCCTGGACCTCGTGCTCGGGGGACGGAAGAACAGGACGCTTGCCGCGGCGACGATCATCGGCCTGCTTGGCAGCTTCTATTTCATCTTCCAGCAGCATGCGCTGCCGGACGCCGAGGTCTTCTTCGGCATGTACGCGCTCGACAGGTTCGGCATCTTCTTCAAGTACTTCTTCGTGCTGACCGGCATCCTCTCCGTGGTCATCTCGATGGAGGATGAGCAGCTCAATGGCCAGGATGCCGGAGTGGGCGAGTACTATGCCCTGATCGTCGCGATGGTCGTCGGCATGATGATGATGGCCTCCTCGACCGACCTCCTGATGATGTTCCTCGCGATGGAACTGGTCGGCCTCTCCGCCTACGTGCTGACCGGTTACCTGAAGAATGACCAGCGCTCCTCAGAAGCCGCCCTGAAGTACCTCGTCTACGGCGCTGTCTCCTCGGGCATGCTCCTCTACGGCTTCTCGCTCATCTACGGCCTCACCGCCCAGACCAACATCAGCAAGATCTGCATGGAGCTGACCCAGCACGGCTACGACCCGCTGGTCATGATCCTGGCGACCCTGCTCGTCATGGCCGGCCTCGGCTACAAGATGGGCGCCGTCCCGTTCCACTTCTGGAGCCCCGATGTGTACGAGGGCGCCCCGACCCCGATCACGGCCTACCTGTCGACAGGTTCGAAGGCTGCCGGCTTCGCGCTGCTCATGCGCATCTTCTTCGTCGCGGTGCCACATGTCTCCGAAGGCGTCGAGGATATGCTGAGCATCGACTGGCTCACCATCATGATGATCATCTCCGCCGCCTCCATGATCTACGGCAACGTGGTCGCCATCTGGCAGAAGAACGTTAAGCGCCTGCTCGCCTACTCATCGATCGCCCATGCGGGTTACCTCCTGCTCGGCATCATCACCATGGACAAGATCGGCACCCAGGCGGTGCTCGTCTACCTCGCCGGTTACCTGCTCATGAACATCGGCGCCTTCTACGTCGTCGTGCTCATCTCGAACAAGACCGGCAGCGAGAACCTCGACGACTACAAGGGGCTCGGCAGGAAGATGCCGCTCGCCGGCGCTGCGCTGACCGTGTTCCTCATTTCGCTCGTCGGCCTGCCTCCCACCTTCGGTTTCATCGGCAAGCTGATGATCTTCTCCGCGCTGATCGGCAAGGGAGACCTCTTCATGTGGCTGGCCCTCGTCGGCATCCTGACCAGCGTCATCTCCCTCTACTACTACATGTACATCCCGCTGAACATGTTCCTTCGCGAATCCGGGAAGAGCGATGCGGGTGAACCCAGGATCGGCATGGTATCGAATATCGTTACGGCTGTCCTGATGATCCTGACCCTCTATTTCGGCCTCTTCTTCCAGCCGATCGCCCAGTTCGCCGGCTACTCCGCATCGATGTTCGGCGCTGCGCTTAACTGAATAATTACGCCATTAGCAGGTGCCGGCCTGAAAAACCCGGCCACCATGCAGAGGTGGGCCGGGTTTTTTTATGCCTGCCCTCCGGCCATCAAATCGCGAATTTGCCCGATCCCTTGTAATAACATTCGTTGATTACTTATATTTGGTGAATAGTCGTGCTTATCGACTGATCGCATCCTGTCGAGGCTGAAGAGTCGGAGCATGCACGCATCGTTCTGAACAGACTCCACCCCAAACTTCCGGAGGTGTTAATGCCCACGAAGCAAACGTTCGCAGAAGTATTCGAATCCCGCGGAATCTCCCGAAGGGATTTCCTCAAGTTCTGCAGCCTGACCTCGGTCGCCCTCGGCCTCTCACCCGAACTCCTTCCCAAAGTCGTCCACGCTATGGAGACAAAGCCGCGCACGCCGGTCATCTGGCTGCATGGCCTGGAGTGCACCTGCTGCACGGAGTCGTTCATCCGCTCCTCCCATCCCATGGCCGCCGACCTGATCATGAACATGATCTCGCTCGACTATGACGACACGCTCAGCGCTGCAGCGGGCGAACAGCTGGAAGCGGTGCGGAAGAAGATCATGAAGGAGTACAACGGCAAGTACATCCTTGCCGTCGAGGGCAACGTGCCGACGAAGGATGACTGGGTTTACTGCATGGTGGGGGGGGATTCCTTCCTCAACACCGTCAGGGAGACTGCCGCCGGAGCCGCCGCGGTCATCGCCTGGGGCGCATGCGCTTCGTTCGGCTGCGTGCAGAACGCGCATCCCAACCCGACCGGCGCCGTCCCGATCGACAAGGTGATCAAGGACAAGCCGATCGTGAAGGTTCCCGGATGCCCTCCGATCTCCGAGGTCATGACCGGCGTCATCACCCACTTCCATACTTTCGGGACCCTGCCTGAACTCGATCGCATGGGACGGCCGAAGGCCTTCTACGGCACGAGGATCCATGACAAGTGCTACCGCCGCGCGTTCTACGATGCCGGCATGTTCGTGCGAGGCTTCGACGAGGAGTCGACCAGGAAGGGGTGGTGCCTCTACAAGATGGGATGCAAGGGACCGACGACCTACAACTCCTGCTCAAAGATCCAGTGGAATGCCGGCACCAGCTTCCCGATCGGTTCGGGCCATCCGTGCATCGGTTGCTCCGAACCAGGATTCTGGGACAAGGGGCCGTTCTACTCACGCCTTGCCGAGGTCTCGTTCCTCGGAACCGACACCACCGCCGACCAGATCGGTATGGTAGCGGTCGGCGCGGCCGCCGCAGGAGCCGCAGCCCATGCGGCGGTGACGGCGGCGAAGAAGAAAGAGCATGACAAACAGTCCGAAAAGTAAACCAAGGGAGCTCACGGCATGTCCAAAAAAATAGTTGTCGATCCGATCCCGCGCATCGAAGGGCATCTCAGGATTGAGGCAAAAGTCAGCGACGCCAACGTCATCGAGGAGGCCTACAGCACCGGTACCATGTGGCGCGGCATCGAGGTGATCCTCAAGGGGCGCGATCCCCGTGACGCATGGGCTTTCGCAGAGCGCATCTGCGGCGTCTGCACGACCGTGCATGCCCTCGCATCCGTACGCTGTGTCGAGGATGCCCTCGGCATCGAGGTCCCGGCCAATGCGAGGATCATCAGGAACCTCATGGAGGCGACCCAGCATACGCAGGACCACCTGGTGCACTTCTACCACCTGCATGCCCTTGACTGGGTGGATGTGGTCAGCGCCCTCAAGGCGGATCCCAAGCAGGCCTCCGATATCGCCCAGAGCCTCTCTTCATGGCCGAAATCATCGGTCGGCTACTTCAAGGACCTGCAGAAGCGCCTGGTATCGTTCGTGGAAAGCGGACAGCTTGGCATCTTCTCGAACGGCTACTGGGGCCATCCGGCCTACAAGCTGCCTCCCGAGGTGAACCTCATTGCTGTTGCCCACTACCTCGAGGCACTCGATTTCCAGAAGGAGATCGTGAAGATCCAGACCATCTTCGGCGGCAAGAACCCGCACCCGAACTACCTCGTCGGCGGCATGGCCTGCGCGATCGACCCGAACAGCGACACGGCTATCAACATCGAGCGCCTCGCGATGGTCAAGAAGATCATCGACGACACCCAGGCCTTCATCGACCAGGTCTACATTCCCGACCTGCTTGCCATCGCCAGCTACTACAAGGGCTGGCTCCACGGCGGCGGACTGGGCAACTTCATGAGCTACGGCGACTTCCCCGAGAAGGGCATCAACGATGTCAAGTCCCTGCTCTGGCCCCGTGGCGTGATCCTGAACAAGGACCTCTCGAACGTCATGGACGTCGATCCCAGGGACACGGCGCAGATCAAGGAGGAGATCGGCCACAGCTGGTACACCTACTCCAAGGGTGCCGACAAGGGGCTCCATCCGTGGGAAGGGGAGACCAAGCCGAACTACACCGGGCCGAAGCCCCCCTTCAAGAACCTCGACACCGACAAGCAGTACAGCTGGCTCAAGACGCCGAGATGGAAGGATCATCCGGTAGAGGTGGGACCGCTGGCCCGTGTGCTGGTTGGCTACGCCAAGGGCGATCCTATGCTCAAGGAGACGGTCGGCGCCGTACTGGCGAAGCTTCAGGTCGGCCCGGAAGCTCTCTTCTCGACGCTCGGCCGCACTGCTGCCCGAGGCATCGAATGCAAGCAGACCGCAGGGTTCATGGGCAAGTTCTACGACGAGCTGATCGCCAACATCAAGACCGGCGACTACAGGACCTTCAACAGCGATCGCTGGGAGCCGTCCACCTGGCCCAAGGAGTGCAAGGGGTTCGGTTACACCGAGGCGCCGCGCGGTGCGCTCGGACACTGGGTACGCATCAAGGAGGGCAAGATCGACGAATACCAGATCGTGGTGCCTTCCACCTGGAACGCCTCGCCGAAGGACAACCGTGGCAACTCCGGAGCCTATGAGGCCGCGCTCAAGGGTACGCCGATGGCAGACCCCTCGAAGCCCCTGGAGCTCCTCAGGACGATCCATTCGTTCGATCCCTGCCTTGCGTGCGCCTCGCATGTCTACGACATGAACGGCAACGAGATCACCAAGGTAACCATCGTCTAAACGGAGCAAACCATGGGTAGGATACTCGAGGAAATCTATGTCTGGCGGCTGCCGGTCAGGGCCTATCACTGGATCAACGCCCTCTGCATTGTGACGTTGGCCGTGACGGGCCTCTACATCGCCTCGCCCTTCATCAACCCGCCACCGGGCGAAGCCGTCTGGCAGCACAACTTCGTGATGTGGAGGTACGTGCACTACTGCGTTGCCTTCGTCTTCATCGGCAACTTCCTGTACCGCATGTACTATGCGCTGCTCTCCGACGACAAGTACGCAAAGTTCGGCGGATTCCGCCCCTGGTCGCCCGCATGGTGGGGCGACCCGTTCAAGGAGCAGGTGGCCTCCTACCTCTTCCTGAGGAAGGACGAGCCTGACTACGTCGGCCACAACCCGGTTGCCGCGCTCGCGCACTTCATCTTCATCTTCTGCGGATCGACCTTCATGATCCTGAGCGGCTTGGCCATGTACGGTGAGAACCGTCCGGGCAGCCTTATCGAAAGGTTCTTCGGATGGATGCTGCCGCTCTTCGGAAGCAGCTACAACCTCCATTTCGCTCACCACCTGATGGCGTGGATCTTTCCGATCTACGTGATCATGCACCTGTACGCGGTCTTTCGCCACGACATCGTCGACCACTCCAGCGTCACCTCGTCGATCATAACCGGTTACAAGCACAAGGTGGAGGATGAGCTCGACGTATGAACCTTTTCTGTTCTTCAGTGCATTGCGTGGAAAGCCCGTCAGAGCGAATGGATGACGGGCTTTTTTATTGGGAAGAACAGGGAATCGGATGTATGGTACCCATAGAGCCTATTCTTTTTATGCTTTCAACAACCAAGACAAAATCAGGATTTTGAAAAAAATCAACGTAGTGGGGCTCGGCAACCTGCTCTTCGGTGACGAGGGGTTCGGGGTAGAGGTGATCAGGGCCCTGGAGTCGGCAGGCGGCTTTCCGGAGTCGGTCAATTTCGTCGACGGCGGCACGCAGGGAATCTACCTGCTCGACTATTTCGAGTCCTGCGACTGCCTGCTGGTCTTCGACTCCATCATACCGGTCGAGTTCGAACCGAAGGTCTATATGTACCGGAACGAGGAGCTTCCGGCATTCATCCACCGGAAGATGTCGGCCCACCAGATGGGGCTGAGCGAACTGCTCGGCATTGCGCGGCTGCATGGGAAGTTCCCGGCTGAGGTCGTGATGATCGGAGCACCGCCGCACAACCTTGACCTCGGCAGCGGCCTGAGCGACGTCATGCAGGGCCACCTCGAAACCGCCGTGCGCATGGGCAGGGAGGTCATCGACGGGTGGCTTGTGGATAGGGGATAAAGGCAGGGGACGTTCTTAATTTCCTTAAGTAAACTACTTAAGGAAATTAAGAACGTCCCCTTGCGGTCAACGTGAGCGGATGAGGCGCAGGAACTCGCTTCTCGTAGACTGGTTGTTCATGAACTCGCCGGACATGGCAGAGGTGGTCGTTATCGAGTTCTGCTTCTGTACCCCGCGCATCACCATGCACATGTGGGTGGCTTCGATGACGACGGCAACGCCACGCGGATTGAGGACGTTCTGGATCGCGTCGCGTATCTGCTGGGTCAACCGCTCCTGCACCTGCAGTCGGCGGGCGAAGACCTCGACCACGCGCGGGATTTTCGAGAGCCCCACGATCCTGCCGTCCGGAATGTACGCGACGTGAGCCTTGCCGAAGAAGGGGAGCATGTGGTGTTCGCACATCGAGTAGATGTCGATATCCTTCACCAGGACCATCTCATCGTAAGATTCGGTGAAGACCGCTTTCATGAGGAGCTCTTCGGGATCCTGCCGGTAGCCGCTGGTCAGGAATCGAAGCGACTTGGCTACCCTCTCCGGCGTTTTGAGCAGGCCTTCACGCTCCGGATCCTCACCAATGCCTTCCAGCAGGGTGACGACCGCCTCTTCCATGGGGACGAGCACTCGGGCGTCGTGTTCGTGGGATTCGTCGCAGCACTCCTCGATGTCGCAGCCGCCAATGTTCCTCAATGCCTTACGGTTATTCTCCAAGGTATCTGACACTGTTTTTTCCTGTTTCATGGATGTTGACTTCATGGAGGCGTACCTCCTTGTTCGTGATGGTTGAGAGCCTTGACTGGAGGATCTCCCAGATCGTGACTGCCAGGATCTCCGTGGTCGGCACGCTGTCCCGCAGCTCGGGTACCTCGTAGTTCAGGTGCCGGTGGTCGAAGCGGGCGGCCACCTCCTCTTCGAGCAGCGTCTTCAGCTCCTTCAGGTCGAAAAGGTAACCTGTTTTCCTGTCTATGGGGCCGGACAGGGTGATTTCGAGCAGGTAATTGTGTCCATGGCCGTACGCTCCGCTGCACTTGCCGTAGAGCAGGGCGTTCTCCTCATCCGACAGCTCGGGGTTGAACAGGCGGTGGGCGGCATTGAACTCGATCTTTCGGGTGACGTAAACGGTTCTCTGCCTGTCGAGGATGTCATTCATATCGACTTTTCTGTATTGGGATCCCCATGCACGACATGGCAGCGGGGGACGGTGGTTTGTTCTCAACGTTCAAGATCAACCCGCCGGCCAGGTTATAAGTTTCAGTCGCGGTGCTTGTCTTGCAGTGTTTCCGGAGACAACGATTAACAACTGGTGGCAGGAAAGGAAACGGTAAATGGCATGATTCGGTTCTAGACTCAGGTGACTGACGCCGTGCGGATCCGCGAAAGCGGGCCCTCCCGGTTTGAAGAGAGCATACCCTTACCCTTTACTGCCATGGCGAAAACACTCGACGACCTTATCAGGACCAACCCGTTGCCGGTATTCATCGATTTCTGGGCCGACTGGTGCGGCCCGTGCAGATCGCTTGCTCCATCGGTCAAACAGCTCGCACAGGAGTTTTCAGGACGATTGACGGTGGTGAAGGTGAACGTGGACCGCCAGCCTGATGCTGCCGCCCGTTTCCAGGTCCAGGGCATACCGGCATTGCTCCTGTTCGACAAGGGGGAACTGCGGTGGCGTTCCGCCGGCGCCATGCCCTATCAGCAGCTTCGCCAGGAGGTGCTGAAGGCCATAAGCGGCTGAGGGTATCCGTGAACTGGAACAAAAAGGGGGCGCAGACGATGCGCCCTCTTTTTGTTCCAGTTGAAAGGGTCACTCATCCCTGCGGTTGAGGATGGTCGCATAGTAGAGGAGCTGCATGATCGCCTGGGCTGCGGCGGCGACATAGGTCAGCGCGGCAGCATCGAGCACGGCGTTGACTCCCTCCATCTCGCGTTGCGAAACGATACCCTGTGCGACGAGGAGCTCCTTGGCGCGACGGCTGGCGTCGAACTCTACCGGCAGGGTCACGACGGCGAAAAGGGCGGTTCCCGCGAAGAGGATGAGCCCGGCCCATGCAAGTGAACTCCCCAGGACCCCGTGCATGAACAGGCCGATCATGAAGAGGATCGGGCCGAGGCTGCTGCCTATCGACACGGTCGGGACCATCGCTGAGCGGAGCTTCAGCGGCGAATAGCCGCTTTTGTCCTGCAGGGCGTGGCCGGCTTCGTGCGCCGCGACGCCGACCGCGGCGATGCTCGGGACGGAGTAGACCTCTTCGCTCAGGCGGAGGGTCTTGCTGGACGGGTCGTAGTGGTCCGAGAGCATGCCTTCGGTCATTTCGACATCTACATTCCCGAGGCCGCCCTGGCCCAGGATTCGCATGGCTGCCTGGGCGCCGGTCATGCCGCTTTGGGTCGGCATCTGCGAGTACCTGTTGAAGGCCGATTTGACCTTGAACTGTGCCCACAAGCCGAGAATGAGCGGGGGGCCGGCAAAAAGCATGTATGCAGGATCGAAGAAAAACATGGTCGTCGCCTCTTGTCTGTTTATGGTTCGGTATCCAGGTTGCATCATGCGCAACCCCAAGTGAAAACAAGCGTTGGAAGAGTTAAGTTTCGACCTGGAAGATAGCGCCCCGTGGAATGGATAGCAACTCATTGTGCAACAGGCATATCGGTCGGGGATGGGGTGGCCTGTGCCAGGGGAATCGCTTGAACGGGGAAAGCCGCCCTGCTTAGGCGGCTTTGCTTTTGTGGTGGGGACAGGACTTGAACCTGCAACCTTCGGGTTATGAGCCCGACGAGCTACCAATTGCTCCACCCCACGATGTTATGCTTGAAATCTAAACCAATTCGCGGGCTTTCCTAATGGTCATGCAGAATAAATGAAAAAAAATGAGCAAGATCCTTTTGTTTCCCTCCGATGCCGGTTGCCTGATGAAAGAAATCCTCCAACCCGACCGTAGTACAAGATGAGGCAGTGGATGAGATCCGACCCCTGCAGTTCTTTCATCGTGGTTATGGTTACAGGAAAGCCCCTTGATTCAAAGGGGCTTTCCGATTTTCCCCAATTGCCTGAAAAATTTCTCCTTGAAGCTCAGCCGCGGATGCGCGCGATGTGGCCTCGGGCTGAGGCCAATCCCGCCGCCTGGGGCTCGTCGCCCATGTTCAGCCCTTCGGCATAGATGAACTCCAGGTCCGTGATACCGATGAGGCCGAAGAAGTTCCGGACGAAAGCGCTCTGCGTGTCGAGGGCCGTGCCCGAGTAGATGCCGCCACGCGTGGCTACCAGGTAGACCTTCCTGTCGGACAGCAGCCCTTTGACGCCCTGCTCCGTGAAGCTGAAGGTGACGCCAGCCCTCGATATCTGGTCGAACCAGCTTTTCAGGGTGGATGGTATGTCGAGGTTGTACAACGGCAGGCCGATCACTACGATGTCGCTCGACTTCAGCTCCTCGACAAGCGTGTCCGATGCCGCTACAAGCGCTTGCTGCCCGGGGCTTCTGTTCTCCGGCTTTTCCAGGAAAGCAAGGAACCCTGGCGCGTCGAGGTGCCGGATCGGATTTTGTGCCAGATCCCTGACGATGATTTCGGCGTCGTCGTATTTCGTCTTCAGCACGTCGACCAGTTCGTCCGAGAGGCGGCTGGACCATCCCTGGTTCAGGAAGATGCTTGTCTTGATCTGCAGGATTCTCGTCATGGGGGCTTCTGGCTGGTTTGGAGGAAACAGGGGAGAAGCGTCGCAGCCTAGGTCACGCAGACACCCCTTTTTTCTACATAACGCAATGCCTTGCGCTGACGTTCACTCCTGGAGCAGAATACCGGTTTCGGATCTTTGGGGATAAAAAGAGGGCGCCTGGATCAGAGGCGCCCTGACATGATGATATCCGGTCGTATTGTGGGGGTTGGGGGGAACACCCCGGAAGACCATCACCATGAATAAAGTATATATAAAAGTGATTAATTGCAAGGATTTCTAAACAATAAAATGATTAATAACCCGCAGTATATAGAAAATTTATTGCCATGGCGTTGACCCGGCGGGCCTCCGGCCGCCTCGGCTCCATCAACGGATACGGCCCACCGGCGCAAGGTAGATGGTGAACTCCTCCTTGCCGTCGACGCCGATGAGGCGGTCCATCGCCTCCTGGTCGTAGGCCGCAATGGCACAGGTGCCTGCACCAATGGCTTCACAGGCCAGGTAGAGGTTCTGGCAGACGTGCCCGGCGTCCAGGGCGATCACTTTATGGGCGGCCATGCCATAGCGCCACTCCATGCGGCAGGGGAGGACGCTCCAGACGAAGACGACGGCGGCATCTCCCGCCCACATTTGCCCGAGCGCCGCCCTGCCGATGCGGAGATCGAGGTGGTCGGGTCCGGCAACGAGGAGCAGCTGGTGCTCCAGAGGCAGGAACCGGTAGATGCCGGGTGCCACTCCCTCGACGTTGAGCACGCAGAGGTAGGTCTCGAAGGCGTGGCGGCAGCCTGCCGACGGTACCGTGCGGAGTGCGTGGCCGCGATCGAGCCTGATCCTGATGCCCTGGCTTGCCCAGAGCAGGAAGGAGAGCTCGTTCAGGGTGAGCGGCGTTTCGGCATAGTTCCGCCGGCTCTCCCGGTTCGCGATGGCTTCGCCGACCGGCATCGTCCCGAGCTGTCCGGGATCGTTCCCTTCTGGAAGGTCGATGCGCACCGCGTCGGCTGGAAACGGCTTTTCCAGGGGCGGCGCAGGAACCCCGCGGTTCTGTTCGGTAGAAGAGAAGTCCACGCGCTGGCGCACGTTGTCTTTCAGGAACTCGCGGGCATGCTCGAACGGGTTGTCGGCCATGGTTCAGAGCTTTTTGGTCTTGAGCCGCAGGGAGTTGGTGACCACCGACACGCTGCTGCCGGCCATGGCGATGCCGGAGAAGACCGGGTTGAGGAAGATGCCGAAAAACGGGTAGAGCGCTCCGGCAGCCAGCGGGATGCCGACGAGGTTGTAGATGAATGCCCAGAAGAGGTTCTGGCGGATGACTCGCATGGTCGCACGTGCCAGCGTGATCGACTGGGCCACTTTCCTGACGTCCCCCCGGAGCAGGGTGACGCCTGCCGATTCGATCGCGATGTCCGTTCCGGTAGCCATGGCGATGCCGACATCCGCACGGGCGAGCGCCGGGGCGTCGTTGATGCCGTCTCCGGCCATTGCCACTTTTCGCCCCTCCTGCTGCAGCTTGCGGATGCGCTCCGCCTTGTCCTGGGGGAGCACTTCGGCGATGACCTCGTCAATGCCGGCCTGCCTCGACATGTACTCCGCGGCAAGGCGGTTGTCGCCGGTCAGCATGATCACCTTGATCCCTTTTGCCCGAAGCGTCCTGACCGCTTCGCGGGCCTCATCCTTGATGGTGTCCGACAGGGCGATGAGTCCTGCCGCCTCTCCCTCCGATTCCAGCAGGACCACGGTCTTGCCCTGTTGCTGGAGGTGCGCGATCTGCCCGATGGAGCTGTCGAGGCTCCCCGGTTTCCTCAGGCGCAGGGCTTTCCCTTCGATCGTGCCTTTCACGCCCACACCTTCAAGGGCCTCGAAATCGGTTGATTCAAGCAGGGCCAGGCCCCTGTCCCTGGCCGCGGAGGTGATCGCCTGGGCAAGCGGGTGCTCCGAACGGTGTTCGATGCTTGCCGCAAGCTGCAGCAGGCGCTCCTGGGTGACGGCCGGGTCGAACGGGACGATGTCGGTGAGCGACGGGGCGCCAGCCGTGATGGTGCCGGTCTTGTCGAACACGACCGTATCCACCGTGCTGAGCGTCTCCAGGCTCTGGGCATTCCTGATGAGGATGCCGTTCTCCGCACCCTTGCCGATGCCCACGATGATGGCCGTCGGAGTGGCGAGCCCCAGGGCGCAGGGGCAGGCGATGACCAGGATGCCCACCATGCCCATGATTCCGAACGAAAGGGCGGTCGAGAAGTCGATGAAGGCGCTCCCGACGACCAGCCAGGCGACGAAGGTGAATGCTGCCAGGACGAGCACAGCGGGGACGAAGATGGCGGCGATGCGGTCGGCGATGTTCTGGATCGGTGCCTTCGAACCCTGCGCCTCTTCGACCATGGTGATGATTCGTGCCAGCACGGTCTCCTCACCGACCCTGGAGGCGGTGAAGATGAATGAGCCCTGCCTGTTGATGGTGCCGCCGATGACCGGATCGCCGGCGCTCTTGTCGGCAGGCACCGGCTCGCCGGTGACCATCGATTCGTCGATCGATGAGCTGCCTTCGCTGATGGTGCCGTCGACCGGAATCTTGGCACCGGGTTTGACGACGACCAGGTCGCCTTTGCGGACCTGCTCAAGCGGCACCTCCACCTCCATCGCCCCTCGCTTCACGATGGCCGACTTTGCTTGCAGCCCGACCAGCTTTTCGATGGCCTCGCCGGTTTTCATCTTCGAGCGGGCTTCGAGGTATTTGCCGAGCAGGACGAAGCCGATCACGACGATCGTGGTGTCGAAATAGGTGTAGTCAGGGATCCTCAGGAGCGCCCTGGCCTCAGGCACCAGCGTGATGACGGTGCTGTAGATGTACGCCGTCAGGGTGCCGATGCCGATGAGCGTATCCATGCTGGCAGCCCCGCTCCGGACGAACATGACGATGCCGTGCAGGAACGGTGCCCCGATCCGGAACACGAAGTAGGTCGCCAGCGCCATCGAGATGATGTTGAACATGCCCATCGGGATCGGCATGTTCGGTACCCAGGGGAGGGTGCGGGCGGCGATATCCCACATCATCAGCACGAAGAGCATCAGGGCCACAGGGAGGGCGAACTGCACGTTCGACAGCTGTTCGAGCAGCTCCTGTTCCTTCTCCTGTTTCGCCTTTTCGGCTGCGGCTTTCCTGTCGACGGCCGGAGCTGCCGCCATGGTGGCGTCGGCCGCTTGGTCCGCTACCAGCCCATAACCGTACTGGCCGAGGAGCTCGTTGAGCGACTCGTCGGTCACGGCTTCGCTGTTGATCTCCAGCTTCGCTTTTTCGGTGGCGAGGTTGACCTCCGCCTTCTCGATCCCGTCGACTTTCGAGAGCTTCTTGCTGATGATGGCCGCACAGCTCGCGCAGTGCATGCCTTTGACCGTGTAGGTTTTCGTCGTCATGGCAGTTCGGGCTGGGGGTCGGTGATGTTGTACCACTGCCTCCGCCATCCGCGGAGCATCGCGATGCCATTTTCGAAAAACTGCTCGGTCCTGTCGGCGTTGTCGAGGATGCTCGAGCGGCTCGATTTCAGCCGGATCTCCCTGGTCATGAGGATGCCGTCGCGGTGGTGGGCGATAAGGGCGTTCAGGAACCGGAGGTCGAAGGTGCCGTCCATCTCGCCGAACTTCGGCACCTGCGGGTCTCGCACGGATCGGCGGTCACCGTACCACTCCTGTTTCCACCGGTAGAGTTCGTCGATGTTCTTCGGTTCATCCAGGAGGATCGACGAGGCGAGATTACGGATCTCGGCCCGTCGGCTCTGGCGTGCCTGCCCGGCCATCAGCATGGCTCCCCGGTGATGGGCGATCATGGCGTCGAGGTATCTCAGGTCGACCCACTTGTCCGGCTGGCCGAGGTCCATGACGTTCCTGTCGTACATCGAGAGGCTGTATTGTGGTGTCAGCCAGTAGCCGATGCCGATGCCGGCGACCGCCGAGACGATCATGAGCGAAAGCGCGAGCGCGAGGCTGATTGTTTTCATCTGGTACTCCGGAAGGGGTTACTTGACGGTGATGATGCCCCAGGGCATGCCCATGGCGCAGGTGATCCGGTAGGTCCCTCGTTTTTGGGGGGTGAACTGCATGATGACCGGCTTGCCCTTCGTGAGGTATTGCGGCTGGCTCCAGAGGCCGGGGATCATGATGGCGTTCATGCAGCCGGAGCCGTTGTCTTTCGGATCGACGATGAAGCGTACCTGTTCTCCCGCCCTGAGGTCGAACTTTTCCGTCGCCAGCAACCCGTTGACGGCTGTCGTCCTGACGATGCGCATGGCTGCTGCGGAAGCCGGAGTGGCCGGGCGGGCGTTCTGTTCGCCGATCCTTCCGGCGAAGCCGAACTGGCTGTTCAGGTTGAAGAGGGTGAAAACGATGACGAGCAGGCCTGCGGTTCTCGTGAATATCCTCGATGTGGCCGGCCGGCTCGAGAGTGCTGAGCCGGAGAGGCCGATGGCGAGAAGCGGCGGCATGGTCCCCAGGACGAAAGCGGCCATGATGGACATGCCCCGCCAGGGAGACCCGGAAAGCACGGCAGCTCCCTCCGCGGCGATGGTGAAGCCGCAGGGGAGCAGGATGGTTGCCAGCCCGGTGGGGAAGGGCCTGATCAGGCCTCCCGTCGCTATGCCCGATCCCACCTTGTCGACGATCGGTTTCGGCAGGGCGAGGCGAAGCGCGTGCAAGGGGCTGAACCCGAGCATCTGCAGGGCGATGATGAGCATCAGCAGCGATATGGAGACCACCATGGCCGACGTGAATTCCGGGGAGGGGCGCACCGATCCGCCGAGAAGCCCCAGCATGGCGCCCGACAGGGCATATGCTCCAATGCGGCCGATGTGGAACCGGAGTTGGGGGACAAGCCTGTCAATGAATGCGGCAGACTCCCCGGTCCGGGTGCTCCACTGCGTCGAGAGCGCCAGCACCAGGCCGCCGACGAGCGCTGCGCAGGTCGAAAGACCGGCGACAAGCCCGAACGCGAAGAATGCTCCGTATGAACTGCCGCGGGCGATGGCCAGGGAGGGGAGGCGTCCTGATGCGGAGAGTCCGAAGAAGACCGCCGTCACCGACAGGGCGTAAGCCGATGCCCGCAACGCGTCTGGCCATTGAGACGGGGTGGCGCGTGTTTCCGAAAACCGGTAGAGCCCTTCGGGAAAGAGACGGTCAAGCTCGAGCAGCCCTGGGCGGGATTTCCGGAAAGAGATCGTGAGCGTGCCCCTGGCCATATCGGCGCGGGCATCGACTACGCCGTCGATCCGCTTTACCCTCTTTTCGATGAGCGCTTCACAGGACGCGCAGTGCATGCCCGTGACTCCATAGGTGTGCTGCTTCATGTCCACACAGGGCCTGTCGTTGCTTATCCGGGAATACCTACTCTACCTACCTCTCCCGGCCCGGAAAAGGTTTCTCGACGATCGTGGATGGCTTGGCGGATCAGATTTTATTTTCCGTCTTGAACTCGGAGGTCGCATGGAACTCGACCTCCGGGAAGTCTTCCCGGGCGATCTTGAGCATCCACTCGGTCTCGGCAAGGAAGACCGGATGCTCCTCCTTGTCGAGGGCGATGACGGTGGACTTCCTGCGCAGGAACTCGTCGAGCTGCTCCCGGTTGTCGCTGGTGACCCAGAAGGCCTTGTGGTAGCGCAGCGGGGTGAAGGCGAACTGGGCGCCGTACTCGTGTTCCAGGCGGAACTGGATGACGTCGAACTGGAGTTCGCCGACCGTGCCGACGATCTTCCGGCTGCCGTACTGCACGAAGAGCTGGGCGACCCCCTCCTCGGTGAGCTGGCGGATCCCCTTGTCGAGCTGCTTTGCCTTGAGCGGGTCGCGGTTCTCGAGGAGCTTGAAGATCTCCGGCGAGAAGCTCGGAATGCCGCGGAAATGCAGCTCCTCGCCCTCGGTGAGGGTGTCGCCGATCTTGAGCGAGCCGTTGTCGTAGAGCCCGATCACGTCTCCGGGCCACGCCTCCTCGATGACGTTCTTCTCCTGGGCCATGAACTGCGTCGGGTTGGAGAAGCGAACCTTCTTGTCGAGGCGGGTGTGGTGGTAGAACCTGTTGCGCTCGAAGCGGCCGGAGCAGATCTTGAAGAAGGCCGTACGGTCGCGGTGGTTCGGGTCGAGGTTGGCGTGGATCTTGAAGACGAAGCCTGAGAGCGGCTCCTCGGAGGCCAGCACCATGCGCTCGGCCGCCTCCCGCTCGTGGGGGCAGGGGGCGATGTCGATGAAGGTGTCGAGCAGCTCGCGGATGCCGAAGTTGTTGATGGCGCTGCCGAAGAAGACCGGCGCCATCAGCCCCGCGAGGTAGAGCTCACGGTCAAAGGGTTCGTAGACCCCTTCGATGAGGCTGACGTCCTCCCTGAGCTTCTCCGCGTAGGCCGGGCCGACCCACCTGTCGAGCGCGGGGTCGTCGATGCCCGAGATGTCGGCCAGCTTCTCGCCGATCTTCGATGCGGTGGCCTCGAAGAGGTTCAGGCTGCCGTCGAAGAGGTTGTATACCCCCTTGAAGGCCTGCCCCTGGCTGATCGGCCAGGTCATGGGCCGGGTGTGGATGTCGAGCTTCTGCTCGAGCTCGTCGAGCAGCTCGAAGGGGTTGCGCCCCTCGCGGTCCATCTTGTTGATGAAGATGATCACCGGGGTGCTCCGCATGCGGCACACCTCCATGAGGCGCTCGGTCTGCTCCTCGACGCCCTTCATGCTGTCCACGACCAGGATGACGCTGTCGACAGCCGTCAGGGTGCGGTAGGTATCCTCGGCGAAGTCCTTGTGGCCCGGGGTGTCGAGGATGTTGATCCTGCGCCCCCGGTACTCGAACCCCATGACCGAGGTGGCGACCGAGATGCCGCGCTGCTTCTCGATCTCCATGAAGTCGCTGGTGGCGGTCTTGCGGATCTTGTTGCTCTTGACCGCGCCGGCCGTGTGGATCGCGCCGCCGAACAGGAGGAGCTTTTCGGTCAGGGTGGTCTTGCCGGCGTCAGGGTGGCTGATGATGGCGAATGTCCTGCGCTTGGCGATCTCTTTCTGCAACTCGATGCCCATGGTCTTTCCGCGTCCTTGTCTGGAGGGTGGTGAATAGTGTTTCCCTGTTGCCGCATACTGTTTCGGAGGCGCAAAATACGGGTAAAACCGTATCTTTGAAAATGTTTCGTCAACCCCATACCGCACAGGAGGTTCCATGGCCGGATTTGAACAATTGCTTGCGCAGGTCGCCGACCTGGTGTGGGGTGTGCCGCTGCTCGTGGCGCTGTTCGGCACGCACCTTTTCCTGACCGCCAGGCTCGGCATCATCCAGAAGCACCTTCCCCATGCGATCCGGATCTCCTTCACCCGCTCCCACGAGGGTACCGGGGAGATCAGCCACTTCGGCGCCCTGGTGACGGCGCTGGCCGCGACCATCGGCACCGGCAATATCGTCGGGGTATCGACCGCCGTCGCGGCAGGCGGCCCCGGCGCCGTGCTCTGGATGTGGCTGACCGGAGTCTTCGGCATCGCCACCAAGTACGGCGAGGCGCTGCTGTCGGTGAAGTACCGTACGGTCAACGACGACGGCACGGTCGCCGGCGGCCCGATGTACGTGATCGAGAAGGCGCTCGGCCAGAAGTGGCTCGCCGTGCTCTTCGCCGCGTTCACGGCCGTGGCGGCATTCGGCATCGGCAACATGGTGCAGGCGAATTCGATCTCGACCATGCTCAAGGCGAACATGAACGTCTCTCCCTGGGTGAGCGGCGCGGTGATGACGGTGTTCACGGCGGTCGTGATCATCGGCGGCATCAAGTCGATCGCCAGGGTCTGCGAGTACCTGGTACCCTTCATGGCCGGGTTCTACATCATCGGATGCGCCGTGCTGCTGTTCATCGGCCGCGAGACCCTGCTCGACACGCTGCAGCTGATCCTCTCCTCGGCGTTCACCGGACAGGCTGCGCTGGGCGGCTTTGCCGGAGCCGGGATGAGGGAGGCGGTCCGGTTCGGCATCGCCCGCGGCCTCTTCTCCAACGAGTCGGGCCTTGGCAGCGCCCCTATCGTGGCGGCTGCGGCGCAGACGGACGAACCGGTGAGCCAGGCGCTGATCTCTTCGACCGGGACCTTCTGGGATACGGTCGTCGTGTGTGCCGCCACCGGCGTCGTCGTGGTCAACTCCGGCGCATGGGAGACGGGCCTGAAAGGGGCTGAGCTGACCAGCGCGGCCTTCGCCGCCGTACCGGTCGTCGGCCCGGCGGTACTGACCGTCGGCCTGCTGACCTTCGTCTTCTCCACGATCCTCGGCTGGTCCTACTACGGCGAGAAGGCGATGGAGTACCTGTTCGGCAAGGGGGCGGTCCTGCCCTACCGCTGGGCCTGGGTCGCGGCGGTCATGCTCGGCTCGGTTGTGTCGCTCCAGACGGTCTGGACCTTCGCCGATATCGCCAACGCCCTGATGGCGCTCCCGAACCTCGTCGCCCTGCTGCTGCTCAGTCCCGTGATCGCGGCCGAAACGAAACGCTATTTTTCGGCGAGATCGTGATTTTTGACCGACCGCGTGCCTTGTGATGTTCGGAAATTTGTGATATCTTCCACCACCTTTTTTCAACTATTACCAGGCACGCAACTATGAACTTCAACCCGTGGCACCATGTTGAGATCGGTGACGATTGCCCGAATGTCGTGAACGCAATCATCGAGATCTCGAAGGACAGCAAGACCAAGTACGAACTGGACAAGAAGACCGGTATGCTCAAGCTGGACAGGGTGCTTTTCTCCTCCCTGCTCTACCCTGAGAACTACGGCTTCATCCCGAAGACCCTCGGCGAGGACCACGACCCGCTCGATATCGTCGTGATCTCCCAGTGCTCCATCGTTCCCATGTGCGTCGTGCAGGCAAGGGTCATCGGCGTCATGCGCATGATCGACCACGGCGAGGGCGACGACAAGATCATCGCGGTTGCCGAGGACGACATGAGCGTCAGCGGCATCAACGACATCCACGATCTCGGCAAGCACTTCAAGATGGAGCTGCAGCACTTCTTCGAGGAGTACAAGGCCCTCGAGGACAAGACCGTGCTGGTCGAGGACTTCATGGACGCCAAGATGGCCAAGGAGATCATCCTCGAGTCGATCACCCGCTATAACGAGACCTACGGCTGAGGCGTCGAGCGATCACTGTACCTGAGCGGCATGGCCAACAAGCCATGCCGCTTTTTTTATGCCTTGCTGCATGACGAAAACCCATCCGCCTCCCTTCCGTCCGCCTTTGCAAGGGCTTCCAAAAATAAAGCCTTCAGGATGCACGCCAATGTTGACATCACGCATGCTTGCCCGGGAATCAGCCCCTGCGGGCCCTGCGGGGGATTTACCCTGTTACCTTCAAAGTTGTTTGCCGTTCCCTGTAAATGCTTTAAAAACGTAAGTATAGTCCTGGCCGGTGTATCCTTGCGCGCCTTCAGGTGATTATCTATACGGCCGGGTTGGCCGGCACGCAAGGATGTTGATGGAATGTTGATAAATTGTTGGCATATGCCCTCCGGGTATTCGGAACCCGCGTCACGAACGGCGTTTGAATCGGAGAAAAAGTTATATATTGGGCAGGAAGAAACTCCGCCGGATTTCCATCGAACCGAACCTTTCCCGACGCAATGATCGCCCTCTCCCCTGAAGAACTGAAGTCCAGAGCATCCAGGATCAGGCTCGTGCTGTCCGACAACGACGGCGTCTTCACCGACAACGGCGTCTACTATTCAGAGCGCGGCGAAGAGTTCAAGCGTTTCTCCATCAGGGACGGCATGGGTGTCGAACGGCTGCGCGCACACGGCGTGGAGACCGGCATCATCACCGGGGAGGTCTCGCCGAGCCTTGTCAGGAGGGCCCAGAAACTGCATATCGAACACCTCTACCTGGGGGTGGGGGACAAGCTCTCCCGCCTTGCGGAGGTGTTGCGTGACACCGGACTGGCGACCTTCCAGATCGCCTACATCGGCGACGACGTCAACGACCTCGGCATCATGCAGGCGATCTCCGCCGACGGCCTGGCGGCAACCCCGAAGGACGGGCTCCATTTCGTGGAACCCTACATCCACTACCGGAGTGCGGCGGATGGCGGCCGGGGCGGGTTCAGGGATTTCGCCGAATGGCTCATCGCGCTCAGGGCTTCCTGATACCCCGGAAAACATTATATTTTGTCCAGCATTACCAATCCGAACCTGCAGCAGGAGATCGCAAGCGGCCGGTTCCCCTATCCAGACACCCTATGCCAGAAGTACAACTCCGATCCAGGAAAATGGGCGACGGGCATCCCGTCTACGTGATCGCCGAGATCGGCATCAACCACAACGGCTCGCTCGACGTGGCGAAGAAGCTGATCGAGGGCGCGGCGCACGCAGGCTGTGACGCCGTCAAGTTCCAGAAGCGCACTCCCGAACTCTGCGTTCCCATGGACCAGCGGAGCATCGAGCGCGATACCCCCTGGGGCCGGATGACCTATATGGACTACCGCTACAAGGTCGAGTTCGGCTTCGATGAATACTCCGAGATCGACCGCTACTGCCGCGAGCTCGGCATTGACTGGTTCGCCTCCTGCTGGGACGAAGAGGCCGTCGACTTCATGGAGCAGTTCAACCCGCCCTGCTACAAGGCGGCATCCGCTTCGCTGACCGACCTCACGCTGCTGAAGAAGACCAAGGCCACCGGGCGTCCGCTGATCATCTCGACCGGCATGTCCACCATGGAGGAGGTCGACGGGGCCGTCGCCGCCCTCGGCCGCGACAACCTGGTCCTCGCGCATACCAACTCCACCTATCCCTGCCCGGTCGAAGAGCTGAACCTCAGGATGATCGGCACCCTGAAGAGCCTCTATCCGGAAGTGCCCGTCGGCTACTCCGGCCACGAAGTCGGCCTTGCCACCACCTGGGCGGCCGTGGCCCTCGGTGCGGTGTTCGTCGAGCGCCACGTGACCCTCGACCGCGCGATGTGGGGCTCCGACCAGGCGGCATCGGTCGAGATCTCCGGCATGTCGAGGCTGGTCTCCAACATCCGCGACATCGAAAAAGCCCTCGGTGACGGCGTCAAGCGCGTCTACGACGGCGAAGCCGCCGCCAGGAAGAAGCTCCGCAGGGTGTAAGGTCGAAGAGTGATTGATGAGTCCATAGGGCTTGTGGGGCTTATGGGACGTATGGGGCTGATAACGGACATGGAGCAGGCGATCTTGTCTCTTCCATATGACCCATATGACCTATTCGTCCCATAAGCCCTATTCTTATTTTCCCCCCCTCTTGCGTCAAACCCCCGTGGCGCTTAAATTTACGCCGACACTACCCACTTAAATCGAAGATGCCATGAGCGACCATACCTCTCCGGCGGTGAAGGAGTTCGAGTACAAGGCTGAAATGAAGCAGCTGCTCGACCTTATCGTCCATTCACTCTACACCCATCCCGAAATATTCCTGCGCGAGCTGGTATCCAACGCCTCCGACGCCCTCAGCAAGGCGCGCTTCAGGATGCTCTCCTCCGACGAGGGGATCGACCGCGAGGGGGAGCTGAAGATCTCCATCACCGTCGATGCCGAAACCCGCAGCGTCGTCATCGAGGATACCGGCATCGGCATGACCGAGGAGGAGCTGATCACCAACCTCGGCACGGTGGCCCGCTCGGGTACCCTCGGCTTCATGGAGGCGATGAAGGCCCGGCAGAAGGAGGGGGAAGGGGTCGACGCGAACCTGATCGGCCAGTTCGGGGTCGGCTTCTACTCGGTCTTCATGGTGACCGACGAGGTGACGGTCGAGACGAAGAGCGCCGAACCGGGAGCGGAAGGGCGCCGCTGGCGTTCCACCGGCCAGGGGACCTATACCATCGAACCGGCGGAGCTTGCCGGGCGCGGCACCAGGATCTCCTTCACCCTGAAAGAGGAGTACAAGGAGTTTGCCGAGGAGTACCGCGTCGAACAGGTCATCAAAAAGTACTCGAACTTCGTCGACTTCCCGATCTTCCTCGGCGGCAAGCAGGTCAACAGCATCTCCGCGCTTTGGCAGCGCTCGAAGAGCGAACTGAAGGAGGATGAGGTCAACGAGTTCTACAAGTTCATCTCCACCGACCACCAGGAGCCGCTGGACTACCTGCACGTCTCGGTCGAAGGGGCGGTGAGCTTCAAGGCGCTGCTCTTCATCCCGGCCGAGGCGCCGATGGAGCTCCTCTACCAGCAGGGGGCGCTCGAGAAGCACGGCCCGCAGCTCTACGTGAAAAAGGTGCTGATCCAGAACGAGTGCCGCGACCTCCTGCCGGAGTACCTCCGCTTCGTATCGGGCGTCGTCGACACCGAGGACCTCTCGCTGAACGTCTCCCGCGAGATGGTGCAGTCAAGCCCGGTCATGTCGAAGATTCGCCAGATCCTCACCGGCAAGCTCCTCGGATGGTTCGACACCCTTGCCAAGGAGCAGCCGGAGAAGTTCCACAAGTTCTACAAGGCCTTCGGGCCAATCATCAAAATCGGCCTCAACACCGACTTCACGAACCGCGACAGGCTGATCGACCTGCTCCGCTTCGAGACGACCCGTACCTCGGAGGGGGAGTATGCCACCCTGAAGGAGTACGTCGGGCGGATGGCCGAGGGGCAGAACGAGATCTATTACCATGCGGGGCAGAGCAGGAGCCAGATGCTGGCGCACCCGAACCTCGAGTACTTCCGCAAGAAGGAGATCGAGGTACTGCTGCTGACCGACCCGGTCGACGTGTTCGTGATCCCCTCGATCTTCGAGTATGACAAGAAGCCGCTGAAGTCGATCGAGAAGGCAGAGGTAGACTCCGCCGATACGGTCGAGCCGGCTGGGGAGCGGCTCGGCGAAGAGGTGAAGAGCGGCGTGCTCGGGCTGTTCAGGGAGATCCTGGGCGACCGCGTGGCCGATGTGGTCGAATCGAAGCGCCTGGTGAGTTCGCCGGTGACCCTGGTCAGCGGCAAGGACGCCATGGACAGCCAGCTCGAGAAGGTCATGAAGATGATGCAGCAGGGCCAGGGCATGCCGTCGTCCAGGAAGATCCTCGAGGTGAACACCTCGCACCCGATCGTGCGCAACCTCGCCGGCAAGCAGGCCGTCGGGCTCGGCGGCGACCCGGTGGTGCGCTCTGCGGTCATGCAGCTCTTCGAGGGAGCCCTGCTCCTGGAAGGGGACCTGGAGAGCGTCACCGACTACGTCTCGAGGATGAACGAGCTGGTCGAGGCCGCCACGAGGGCAGGGAATTGATAATGGATAATGGAATTGTAGGGGCACGGCGTGCCGTGCCCTGCCTTGAATAACCACCCCCATGAAGCATGAAGCAGTTATCTGAAGCGGACCTCAGGCGGATCGCCGTGTTCCAGCGGAACGAGATCACCGAGCACCACATCTACAAGAACCTTTCGACGCGCATCGCAGGGGTGAAGAACCGGCGCATCCTGACGCAGATAGCCGAAGACGAACTCCGCCACTACGAGGTATGGAAGCGCTTCACCGGACGCGACATCGCTCCCGGCAGGTTCAGGATCTGGTTTTACTCAATCGTCAGCGTCCTTTTCGGCTTTACTTTCGGCATCAAGCTGATGGAGTCGGGTGAGCAGATAGCGCATGATGCCTACAGCAAGCTCGACGGCGCGACCGACGAGGTCAAGTCGATCATCCGGGACGAAGAGGAGCACGAACAGGCGCTGATCACGCTGCTGGACGAGGAGCGCCTCCAGTATACGGGTTCGATCGTGCTCGGGCTGAACGACGCCCTGGTCGAACTGACCGGAGCGCTCGCAGGGCTCACCTTCGCCCTGCAGAACACCAGGATCGTTGCCCTGACCGCCGGGATCACCGGATTCGCGGCCGCCTTTTCGATGGCCGCCTCCGAGTACCTGTCGACCAAGTCTGAACAGGGGCCAAAGAACCCGGTCAAGGCCTCGATCTATACCGGGATAGCCTACCTGCTTGCCGTAGCGGTGCTGATCGTCCCTTACCTGTTCGTCCAGAACCTCTACCTCTGCCTCGCCCTCGCCTTCGCGGGAGCGATCGCGATCATCGCCCTCTTCAACTTCTACGTCTCCGTCGCCCAGGGCGAGCCCTTCCGCAGCCGCTTCCTGGAGATGACGGGATTGATCGTCGTGGTGGCGGGCATCAGCTTCGGCGCTGGCCTGGTCATCCGGACGGTGTTCGGCGTGGAGGTGTAAGCCTACCGGGAGATTGCGGCCAGGAGCGCCGCATGGTCCATTCGGCCCCGGGTGTCGACAGCGATGCCCAGGGTCCTCTCTTTTCGGGTGAGCGGCTCGATCGACTCCAGCTGCCTGTCGAGCACGGCCAGGTCGGCCTCGGAGGGGTCGCCACCCCGTTCGAGCCGGGAGCGCACCCGCTCCCTGAGCACTTCGCCGGGAGCCGTCAGGCTCAGGATCCTGCAGCGGCATCCTGTCCGCTCGGCAAGCTCGATGAACGGCCGCCGCTGCTCCTCACGGAGGAAGGTGGCGTCGACGATCACCGGCCACTGGCCTGAAAGGGCATGTCCTGCAGCCTCGAGCAGGATGCGGTAGGTCTCCGTGGTCGCTCCATGCGTGTAGATGTCGATTCCCGAGAGGCGGCTGCCCTGAAGGGGCGACATCCCGAAGAGGCGCTTGCGCTCGACGTCGGAGCGAAGGTGTACGAAGCCTCCAGCCGCCGCGAGCCCTGAGGCCAGCACCGACTTGCCGCTTCCCGAGACGCCGTGCGTCAGCAGCAGCGCAGGCGGTGCAGGCCGAATGTCGCCGAGCGCAAGCGAGAGGTAGGAGCGGTGCTCGTCGAGGCTCTTGCGACGGGCTTCCGGATCGCCCTCCTGCATCAGCCGGATGGCGGTCACCTTCGCCCGGACCATGGCCCGGTAGGCGCAGTAGAGGCGCAGGACGCGGAGGCCGCCGTAGTCCCCCCCCTCAGACAGGTAGGCGTTCAAGAACTCCCAGGCGAGCCCGGGATAGGGTGAGTGCTGCAGGTCCATGAACAGGAACGCCGCATCGCTCATCACGTCGATGACGCTCAGGTTCGGGTTGAACTCGATGCAGTCGAAGATCGTCACCTTCCCCTCCCACACCACCATGTTGCCGGTGTGCATGTCACCGTGGCACTCCCTGACGAAGCCTCGTGCCTTGCGCTCCAGCAGCACCGGGGAGAGCCTGCGGTGCTCCGCGACCGTCCAGGAGCGGATGGCCTCGATCGCTTCGCGCTCGGCCGGAGAGTGGAGCAGCCCTTCGGTCCGGTCGAGGTTCTCGACCATCGGGACGAGCAGCACCTCGGGGGTGCCGAACGACGACGCCTCGTCGGCCGGGGGTGCCGTACGGTGGAAGTCCGAGACGATCCGGGAGATCTCGCGGACCCTTTCCGTCGAGAGCTCGCCGGCGGCAAGCAGCCGGTCGAGCTCGAAGCTGCGGTCGAACTGCGACATCCTGACGACCCAGTCCGATTCCGGCCCCCCTCCGCCGATACGGAACCCGTCCCGCTCCGCCGTGACCGGAAGGACATCGAGGTAGAGCCCTGCGCAGAGCCTGCGGTTGAGCCTCAGCTCCTCCATGCAGCAGTGGCGGCGGCGTTCGGGTGTCGAGAAGTCGAGGAATCCGAGGTCGACCGGCTTCTTCAGCTTGTAGGCGTAGCGCCCCGTCAGGAAAATCCACGAGATGTGGGTCTCGACGACCCTGATCGGAGTGTCCACGGGATGGGGGTAGGCCTCCGGGCGGCGGAGTGCTTCGGCTACCGGTGTCATTTCGGCTGTCAAAATTAGGTCTCATCCCAATACTAAGCGAAATACCGGACAATGCCGAATCCGGCCTATGCAAAGCCTGTCGCAGTGGGGAAGTTTCAGGAAAAAATGTAAATTATGGGCCTGTGACCATCCTGACCCCGGGAATGCCCTGAAACCGGCATCCATTCCGGGGTGCCATACCGCCAGAACATATCGCTAACCGGAGCATCGTCAATGATACAGCTTTCGAAGATCCTTTGTCCCACCGACTACTCCGACACCTCCGACAAGGCCGTCCGTTACGCCATCGAGTTCGCCCGCCGGGTCAACGCCCATGTCAGGTTCCTGCACATCCAGGCCCCCGACGTCACCGTCACCCGCAACACCTCCGAAGATGAGAACCCCCTTGCCGACGGTTTCATGAAGATGCTCATGGCCGAGAAGAAGAAGGGGCTCATGGCGGACGTCAAGGTGGTGAGCGGCGTGCCGACCGAAGCCATCATCAGCCATGCCCACGAGTGGTTCGCGGACCTGATCATCATGGGTTCACACGGCAGGACCGGCCTTGCGAGGCTGATGATGGGCAGCGTCGCCGAGGCGGTGTTCCGCTCCGTGGCTATCCCCGTCCTGCTGGTGAAGCAGGATGCCGTCGACAAGGCGATCCCGGGCTGACGAAACACTTCATACCACCATACAGGACCGAACATGAAAAACTTCAGGGATTCAATCGTCAAGCTGATCACCGAGACCTCCTCGAACCTGCCGAGCGACGTCCGCCGCGCGCTCGCCAAAGCGATCGGGCAGGAGGCCCCTGATTCGAGGGCGGACCTCGCGATGTCCACCATTTCGGTCAATATCGACATGGCGGTCGACGGCGTCTCCCCGATCTGCCAGGACACCGGCATGCCGACCTTCTTCGTGCATGCGCCCAAAGGAGCCGACCTGCTCTTCATGAAGGGCGAGATCGAGGCGGCCGTGGCCGAGGCGACCAGGCTCGGCAAGCTGCGCCCGAACGCCGTCGACTCCCTGACCGGCAAGAACTCGGGCAACAACCTCGGCCTGCACATGCCCTCCATCCATTTCGAACCCTGGGAGCGTGACGAGATCGAGGTGAAGCTCATCCTCAAGGGCGGCGGCTGCGAGAACAAGAACATCCAGTACTCCCTCCCGATGGAGGTGCCCGGGCTCGACCGAGCCGCGCGCGACATCGACGGCGTCCGCAAGTGCATCCTGCACGCGGTCTGGCAGGCGCAGGGCCAGGGGTGCAGCCCCGGCTTCATCGGCGTCGGCATCGGCGGCGATCGCACCACCGGCTACGAACTGGCCAAGAAGCAGCTGCTCCGCACGGTCGACGACACGAACCCCGACCCGGAACTCGCCGCGCTCGAGGCCGGGATCATGGAGGAAGCCAACCGCCTCGAGATCGGCCCGATGGGCTTCTCCGGCGCGTCGACCCTCCTCGGCTGCAAGATCGGCAAGTCACACCGCGTCCCGGCGAGCTTCTACGTTTCGGTCGCCTACAACTGCTGGGCCTATCGCCGCCTCGGCGTCATGCTCGACCTGAACGACGGGTCGATCACCGGCTGGCAGTACCGCGAAGCCGACGAAATCAAGCGACTGGCGAAAGGTGCCGGCATCCCGCTGACCGGCCGCGAGGTGGTCCTTCAGGCCCCGGTGAGCGAAGAGGAGGTCCGCAAGCTCAAGGTCGGCGACATCGTCATCGTCAACGGGGAGATGCACACCGGCCGGGACGCCTTCCACCACTACGTCATGCACCACGACCTGCCGGCCGGCCTCGACACGAAGGGCGGCATCATCTACCACTGCGGCCCGGTCGTCATGAAGGACGAGGCGGGGGAGTACGTCATCACCTCCGCCGGACCGACCACCTCGATCCGCGAAGAGCCCTACCAGGCGGATGTCATCAAGAAGCTCGGCCTCAGGGTCGTCATCGGCAAGGGCGGCATGGGGCCGCGGACCCTCCAGGGGCTCAGGGAGCACGGCGCGGTCTACCTCAACGGCATCGGCGGCGCGGCGGTCTATTACGCCCGCTGCATCAAGAAGGTGACCGGGGTGCACTTCCTCGAGGAGATGGGCGTGCCGGAAGCCATGTGGCACCTGCAGGTGGAGTCCTTCCCGGCGATCGTCACCATGGACGCCCACGGCAACAGCCTGCACCAGCAGGTCGACGAGGCCTCGTTCGAGGCGCTCAAGGCCACCGGCGCCAGATAACGTCCGATCAGTCAACAGAAAACAGCAATCACACACGCACAACCAGGGTTCATCCATATGAAGAAAATTCGTTTCATGGACGTCTCCTTCCGCGACGGCTTCCAGTCGTGCTACGGAGCGAGGGTCAAGACCGAGGACTTCCTCCCGGTGCTCGAAGCCGCCGTACAGGCAGGCACCGACAACTTCGAGATCGGCGGCGGGGCGCGCTTCCAGAGCCTCTACTTCTACTGCCAGGAGGACGCTTTCGAGATGATGGACGCCTGCCGCAAGGTGGTCGGCCCCGACATCAACCTCCAGACCCTTTCGAGGGGCGCCAACGTTGTCGGCCTTGTTTCGCAGTCCCGCGATATCATCGATTTGCATGCGAAGCTCTTCAGGAAGCACGGCATCAGCACCATCCGCAACTTCGACGCCCTCATGGACGTGCGCAACCTCGCCTGGTCCGGCCAGTGCATCGTCGACGCCGGCCTGAAGCACCAGGTGGTCGTCGCCCTCATGGGGCTGCCCCCGGGCCTGAACGAGAAGTACTGCCACACGCCTCAGTTCTACCTCGACAAGCTGCAGGAGATCCTCGACTCCGGCATCCCGTTCGACAGCGTCGCCTTCAAGGACGCCTCCGGCACCACCACCCCTGCCGTGGTCTACGAGACCGTCAAGGGGGCCCGGAAGATGCTGCCTGAAGGCACTGTCCTGCAGTTCCACACGCACGACACCGCCGGCATGGGCGTGGCCTGCAACTTCGCCGCCATCGAGGCAGGCATCGACATCATCGACCTCGCCATGGCCCCGGTCAGCGGCGGCACCGCGGAGGTCGACATCCTCACCATGTGGCACCGCCTGCGCGGCACGGACTACACCCTCGACATCGACCAGGAGAAGTACCTGGCGGTCGAGTCGATGTTCATCGAGCACATGGACAAGTACTACATGCCTCCGGAAGCCAAGGAGGTCAACCCGGTGATCCCGTTCTCGCCGATGCCCGGCGGTGCCCTGACCGCCAACACGCAGATGATGCGTGACCACGACACCCTCCACTTCTTCCCGGAGGTGATCCGCAACATGCGCGAGGTGGTGGCCAAGGGCGGCTTCGGCGCCTCGGTCACGCCGGTTTCGCAGTTCTACTTCCAGCAGGCCTTCGCCAACACCGTGCAGGGTCCGTGGAAGAAGATCGTCGATGGCTACGGCAAGATGGTGCTCGGCTACTTCGGCAAGACCCCGGCGGCGCCCGACCCGGAGGTGGTGCGCCTTGCTGCCGAGCAGCTCGGCCTCGAGCCGACCGTGCAGGACGTGCACGACATCAACGACCGCAACCCCGACCTCGGCATCGAGCACAACCGCAAGCTGCTCAGGGAGGCACATCTCGAGGAGAGCGACGAGAACATCTTCATCGCCGCCACCTGCGGCGCCAAGGGCATCGAATTCCTCCATGGCGAGAAGCCGCTCGGCATCCGCTACAAGAAGGATGTTGAAGCCGAAGAGGAGGCAAAGAAGGACGCCGAGGAGCTGAAGGTGACCTCGCACGGCAACTCGCTCCAGGATCGCCTGCAGGACCTGATCAAGCCAGCCTCCCGCGCCAGCCTCGCCGGCAACTACTACGTCATGGTGGACGGCAAGGCGTTCAACGTCATGATCGCCGACGGCATGGCCATGGCCCAGTCGGTCGCCCCCGGTTCGCAGCCGATGGCGTTCCAGATGCCCCAGATGGCCGCGTCCCCTGCCGCACAGCACGCCGGCACCCCGGTCAGGGTTGCCATGCCCGGCAACGTCGTCTCGATCGAGGTGAAGGTGGGCGACACGGTCGCCGAGGGCCAGGACCTGGCGATCCTCGAAGCGATGAAGATGGAGTCCCCCGTGAAGGCACCTGCGGCAGGGAAGGTCTCCGCGATCCTCATCAGGAAGGGCGACTCGGTCGGCGCCGACCAGACGGTGATGTACCTGGAGTAGTGGGGGAAAGGAAATTCAAGGACAAAAAGGACAAAAAAAAGACGGTGTTTCGAAGCATCGTCTTTTTTTTGTCCCTGCTGTCCCTGCTGTCCCTGCTGTCCCTGCTGTCTTTTAGCTCTCTTTCCTATTTCACCACGATCGTGCACCGCGGGTTCTCGCGGGCCATCAGCTCGAGCTCGTAATCGGGGACGCAGTCGCCGGAGATTTCGAGCTTCTCGAGGTTCTCCAGGTACAGGAGCGGCTTGATGGAGTCGATCGGGGATCCGGTGACGAGCAGCTCCTCGAGGTCGGTGAGGCCGGCAAGGGGGTCCAGGTTCCGGACGGCGGTCTGCTCGATGCTCAGCTCCCGCAGGTTCGTCAGCCGCCTGAGCGGTTCGATGCTCCTGATCGGGGTCCTGCTGCAGCGCAGGTACTCCAGGTTGACGAGCCCCGAGAGCGGCTCGAGCGTGGTGATGCCCGTGCTGTTGATGCCGAGTTCGACCAGGTTCTCCAGGCCGCGCAGCGGCTCTATCGAGGTGACCCCGGTCTTGTAGCAGCTGAGCTTCTCCAGGTTCTTCAGGCCGGCAAGCGGGGTGAGGTCGCTCACCGGGGTTTCCGAGCAGTAGAGCTCCTCGAGGTTGATGAGCCCGGCCAAAGGCCAGAGCTCCTCGATCTCCGTGCTCGAGATCCAGACGAGCTTGAGCGACAGGATGTCGCGCAGCGGCTCGAGCGTCGTGAAGTCGCAGTCGAAGGCGTAGAGCCTCTTGAGGTTCCGCAGGTTCCTGATCGGCTCGAGGCTTTCGATCGGCGTCTCGTCGCACCTGAGCTGCTGCAGGTTCTCCAACAGGCTGACAGGGCCGAGGTGGTGGATCCTGTGGTTGTCGCACCTCAGGCTGGTCGTGTTCAGGAACTCAAGCATCTGGGCCTCGTCGGGATCCTCCTGGATCTTGAGGTTGTTCCTGACCACCGTCTTCCAGTCGCTGTCGAGCCAGTGGTACAGGCCGAGCCTGCGGTGCGGGTCCCTGAGCAGCATCGAACGCGTGGCGGGAAGGGCCTCCCTGTTGGTGTGCGGCGCGTTCACCGGCATCCTTGACTGGGCGTCGGCATGGGGGTCGGGAGTGAATGAAACGGAGGGCGACCTGCCGGTATCGAGGTTCTCGGCAAGGCAGCGGATGTACCACTCAGCCTTCTTGTCCTCGATGACCTGGTAGTGCTTCTCGAGGTTCTGTTCGTCCAGGGTGGAGATGTCTGCGAGAAGGTCGTTGCTGCACCTCGGGCAGATGGCGTTCTGTTCGGTCAGCGGAAACGTGCAGACGGGGCACTGTTTGTAAATGTTCTGCTCCAAGTCGGGGTGTTTACTTGAAAGATTCGCGGTAACTGCCTGTATACTTCAACATACGAAAAAAACGCCGCCGGACCCCAGAACTTTATGGGTTCCGATATTGTCGTAATTGATACTCCCCCTCGTTTTCCCCCTTCAAAAACAGCATCCCCCGGTCGCATGTCGACGAATACCGGGCCCGGCCCGGGGAGGTCCCATGGCTACAGGTTCATCACCCTATGCATCCTCGGGTGCGTCGGGGCTCGACGCCCTGCTCGGACTGTCGGACGAAGCATGGCTCCTTCGGCTGAAAGGGTTCCGGAAGGCGTCGAAGGCCATCCAGGTCAACGAGAGCCTGATGACCGTCGGCAACGGCTACCTCAACATCCGGGGCAGCCTCGAGGAGCTGCCGCCCGGCCATTGCGGCGGCATGTACCTGGCAGGGATCTTCGACAAGTCCGAGTCGGACGTCGAGGAGCTGGTCAAGTGCCCGATGTGGACCGACGTCTCGATCTGGCACGAAGGCGAGAAGTTCTGCCTGTCGATCTGCAGGGCCCTGCTGCACGAGCAGGTGCTGGACATGCGGAAGGGGCTGCTGCACCGCAGGACGCTCTTCAGGAATTCCGCCGGCAAGGTCCTGTCGCTTGAGATAACCCGCACCGCCTTCATGCACGACCCCCACCGGGGCTACATGCGGGTGCGGGTCACCCCGCGCAACTTCTCCGGCAAGCTGCGGGTGCTCTCCGGCCTGAACGGCGAGGTCTACAACCGGGGCTACTTCCCCCGGGAGAAATACAAGCATCTCCAGCTCGAAAAGATCGAACGCGGCAGGAACTTCATGTACCTGGAGGTGAAGACCCGCGAGCGGGGCATACGGATCGCCCAGGCGGCCTCATGGAAACTGATGGCTTCCTCCGGGAGCCCGCTCCACTGGGAGCCCAGGATCTACGGGGAGAAGTTCACCAGCGAGATCACCATCGACGCGACCAGGGGGCGCACCTACGAGTTCGAGAAGCTGGCGGTCGTCACCACCAGCCGCGAAACGCCGGCCGACTGCATGTTCAGGGACACCATCTGCCAGCTCAAGGATTTCGTCCGCAAAGGGCCACGGGCCGGGATCGAAGGCCACCTCGAGGCGTGGAGCTCCATGTGGGAGCAGGCCGACGTCCACATCGACGGCGACCCCCAGGCGCAGCAGGCGCTGCGCTACAACATCTACCAGCTCCTGATCAACGGGCCTGCCGGCCCGACCGGCATCGGGGCGAAGTTCCTCAGTTCCGAAGGCTACCTCGGCCACGCCTTCTGGGACACCGAGATCTTCATCATGCCCTTCTACGTCTACAACTTTCCGCCGGTCGCCCGCAACCTGCTGATGTACCGCTACAACACCCTGCCCGGGGCGATCAGGAATGCCGAAAAGATGGGTTACCGGGGGGCGAAGTACGCATGGGAGTCGGCAACTACCGGCGACGACGTGACGCCCCGTTTCGCCTCCAAGCTCGAGAAGACCATCCGGCTCATCTACACCGGCACCGAGGAGGACCACATCGTCTCCGACGTCATCTACGGGCTCGAACGCTACTTCAGGGTGACCGGCGACGAATCCTTCCTCCTGCAGTACGGGCTCGAGATGGTCTTCCTCACCGCAAGGTTCTGGGCAAGCCGGACGGTGAAGCCGGGGGAGCCCTACGAGATCCGCACGGTCATCGGCCCGGACGAGTTCCACGAGCATGTAGACAACAACGCCTACACCAACTTCCTGGTGAAGTGGCACCTGCGCCTGGCGGGCATGCTCCACAAGCATGTGGCGAGGACGAACCCGGACGTGCTCCTCGCGGTCGCCGCGAAGATCGGCCTCGAGGAGCAGGAGCCGGGCGAGTGGCTCAGGATCGCCCGGAAGCTCAAGTTCACGCAGGATCCGGAGAGCCTCATCATCGAGCAGTTCGACGGCTACTTCTCCCTGAAGGACTACGTGATCACCCGCCACGACCGCGACGGCAGCCCGGTGCTGCCGGCAGGGGTGAACTACAGGAACATCGGACGGACCCGCCTCATCAAGCAGGCCGACGTGCTGATCATGATGCTGCTCTTCCCGCACGCCTTCAGCCTCGAGGAGAAACTGGCGAACTACCACTACTACGAGCAGCGCACGGCGCACAAGTCCTCACTGAGCCACTGCACGCACGCCATGATGGGGCTCGCCGTCGGGGAGCGGGTCAACGCCTACCGCTACTTCATGAAGACAGCCCTGTTCGACCTGAAGAACCTGCACCGGAACACCGAGCTCGGCATCCACGCCGCCGCCGTCGGCGGGAGCTGGCAGACCGTGATCCACGGGTTTGCGGGGCTTACCCTGAAATCCGACCGGATCGTGCTCAACCCCTGGCTGCCGAAGAAATGGGAGCGCCTGGCGTTCCGGGTCAGATGGCGCGAACGTGACCTCCACTTCGACATCTCGCACCGTGACGTGTCGATCCGCATCGACTCTGCAACGGAGCAGACCCTGCCGTTCACCCTCTACGGCAGGACGAGCAAACTGAAAACCAACGAAGCATATCGGCTGAACTACTGTCCCTCATAATCAAGAAGAGGAGGATGGCATGAAAAAAATGAGGATCGCCCAGATAGCCCCACTGATCGAAAGCGTGCCGCCGAGGAAATACGGAGGCACCGAGCGCGTCGTCTACAACCTGACCGAGGGGCTCGTCGAAGCGGGGCATGAGGTGACCCTCTTCGCCTCAGGGGACTCATCCACCAGGGCCAGGCTTGTCGCCCCCGTCTCGGAGAGCCTCCGCCTCGGCCGCAAAAGCCGCTCTCCCTTCGTCATGCATATGCTCATGCTTTCGAAGGTCTACGAAGAGATGGAGGGACAGTTCGACATCATCCACTCGCACCTGGAGTACCTCACCCTGCCCTTCGCCGCACGCTCCTCGACCCCAACCGTGCTCACCATGCACGGCAGGCTCGACACCCCGGATTACGACCGCATGCTCATGCAGTACGCCGGGATGCCCTACGTCTCGATCAGCGATGCCCAGAGGGTCCCCGTGCCCGACATCAACTGGGTCGGCACCATCTACCACGGCTATCCGGAAAGCCTCTTCGAGTTCAACCCCGATCCGGAGGGATACTTCCTCTACCTCGGGCGATTCTCCGAGGAGAAACGGCCAGACCAGGCCATCATGCTCGCCCGGGCATGCAATGTGAAGCTCAAGATAGCCGCAAAGATCGATCCTGCCGACAGGGCCTATTTCAAGGAGAGGATCGAACCGCTGCTCGGCCATCCCCTCATCGAGTTCGTCGGCGAGGTCGACGACCGCCGGAAAGCGCTACTCCTGCAAAACGCCAGGGGACTGCTGAACCCCATCGACTGGCCCGAACCGTTCGGCCTCGTCATGATCGAGGCGCTCGCCTGCGGCACGCCGGTCATCGTGCGCCGCTGCGGCTCATCGCCGGAGGTCATTGCCAGCGGGACCACCGGATTCGTCTGCGAAACCCGCCAGGAGTTCATCGACGCCATCCGCAACATCGACACCATTTCACGCCGGGCATGCCGCCGGGAGTTCGAGCGCCGATTCACCCGCGACAGGATGACCTCGAACTATGTGAAGCTCTATCACGAACTCATCGCCGCCGCCAGGCAGAAACGAGGAATTCCCGGACCAGGCGGAGGAGAGGGGGAGATAGCGGCGTGAATAGTTGATGGTTGATAGTGGGGGGCGTGGCGTGGCGGGGGAAAATTGCTTGGAAGAACTGACTGTAAGCTTATAATGAAGCAAGCCCTAACCCTCGTCGTCACACCGATTGTTGCCATGCCGTTCGTCCACCTCCACACCCACACCCACTTCTCGATGCAGAGCAGCCCGATCTTCCCGGGGGAGCTCTTCGCCGCCTGCAAAAAGAGGGGGATGGATACGGTGGCCGTCACGGACTACGCGGCGATGTTCAACATGCCCGAACTCTTCGGCCTTGCCAAGAAGGCCGAGGTGAAGCTCATCATCGGCTCGGAGGTCTTCCTCGCCGGCACCGAGGCGCGGGGCGGCGGGCGCCCGGCCACGCTCGTGCTGCTCGTCCGAGACGACGCCGGCTACCGCAACATGTGCATCCTGCTCTCCAGGGCGGCAAGGGAGGGCTTCACCAACGGCATGCCCCAGGTCGACCCGAAGGTGCTCGAGTCGTGCAGCGAGGGGCTGACCTGCCTCTCCGCCGCGCACGCCGGCCTCATCGGCAGGGCGCTCCTCGACGGCGACGAGGCCGAAGCCAGGAAGCAGGCGGAGTTCTACCGGAGCCTCTTCGGCGACCGCTTCTACCTCGAGCTCCAGCGCCACGGGGCACCCTACGACGACCAGCTCGTCGCTGCGACCCTGAAGCTGGCGGGGGAGGCGGGCATCCCGCTCGTGGCGACCAACAACGTCCACTACCTCGAACGGGCTGACGCCGGCTGCTACCGGGCCATGATCGCCAACCGCACCAAGGAGAAGCTCGAGAGCCGGAACCTGCAGTGCCTTCCCGGCAACGAGAACTTCTTCAAGTCCGACGTGGAGATGGAGGCGATCTTCGACAACGCCCACGGCGAGCTCGACAACACCCTCGCCATCGCCGACAGCTGCACCTACGCCTTCAGGACCCAGGAGCCCCGCCTGCCGCACTTCCCCCTGCCCGAAGGCTTCACCGACGAGAAGGAGTACCTCCGCCACCTCACCTGGGAGGGGGAGCGCGAGAAGTACGCCGACTGCGAAGCGATGGGCATCAGCAAGGAGGAGGTAAGTGCGCGCATCGAGATGGAGCTCGGGGTCATCGAGAAGATGGGGTTCAGCTCCTACTTCCTCATCGTCAGCGACCTCATTGCGGCCTCGCGCCGCCTCGGCTACTCGGTCGGCCCCGGCCGCGGATCGGCCGCAGGCAGCATCATCGCCTATCTGACCGGCATTACCCGGATCGACCCGATCCGTTACAAGCTCCTCTTCGAGCGCTTCCTCAACCCGGAGCGCCTCTCGATGCCCGATATCGACATCGACTTCACCCCGGTCGGCAAGCAGCGGGTTCTCGACTACACCGTGGAGAAGTACGGCAACGAGAGCGTCTCCAAGGTGATCGCCATCGGCACGCTCGGCGCCAAGGCCGCCATCCGCGACGCCGGCCGCGTGCTCGACGTGCCGCTGAAGGCGGTCGACCAGCTCGCCAAACTGGTGCCCTCCAGGCCCGGCACCACCCTCGAGGACGCCTTCCGCGACGTCAAGGAGCTGGGCCGCCTCGTCGACAGCGACCCGCAGTACAAGCAGCTCATGCAGTACGCCCGGGCGATGGAGGGGCGCGCCCGCAACGTCTCGATGCATGCCGGCGCGGTCGTCATCACCAACGGAGCCCTCGAGGAGCAGGTGCCGCTCTACGTCTCCAACAAGATCGAGACCGAGGAGCGCAAGTACGCCGACGAGTTCGACCAGAGCGACATCGACGGCACCAGCGGCAAGCCCTCCGATGGCGCCGAGGAGAAGCAGGTGGTCACCCAGTTCGACAAGAACTGCATCGAGCAGGCCGGCCTCCTCAAGATAGACTACCTCGGCCTGGAGACCCTCGCGGTCATCGACGAGACCCTGCGCCTCATCAGGAAGCGCCATGGCGTGGATATCGACCTCGAGCGGGTGCCCATGGACGACCGCCAGACCTTCCGGATCTTCCAGGAGGGCAAGATGGCCGGCATCTTCCAGTTCGAGTCCTCCGGCATGCAGAGCTACATGACCCGCCTGCAGCCCACCGCCATCGGCGACATCATCGCCATGAGCGCCCTCTACCGCCCAGGAGCCCTCAACGCCGAGATCGACGAGGAGCGCAACGCGGTCGACCTCTTCGTCGACCGCAAGCACGGACGGGAAGAGATCGACTACATGCACCCTATGCTCGAGGAGATCCTCAAGGAGACCTACGGCGTCATCGTCTACCAGGAGCAGGTGATGCAGATCTCGCAGGTCATGGGGCGCTTCTCGCTCGCCAAGGCCGACAACCTCCGCAAGGCGATGGGCAAGAAGGATCCCAAGCTGATGCAGAAGTTCAAGGACGAGTTCGTCGAGGGGGCCGTGAGCATCGACGTCAACCAGGCGCTTGCCACGAGGATCTTCGACCTGATGGCCGAGTTTGCCGGCTATGGCTTCAACAAGAGCCACTCGGCAGCCTACGGCGTGCTCGCCTACTGGACCGGCTACCTCAAGGCGCACTACACCATCGAATTCGTCACCGCAATCCTGAACAGCGAGATCGGCGACACGGAGCGCATGAAGCACCTGACCGACGAGGCCAAGGGGTTCGGCATCTTCACGCTCCCGCCATCGATCAACCGCAGCGACGCGCTCTTCTCCGTCGACGAGCAGAAGGGGCGCTCCTACATCCGCGTCGGCCTCTCGGCCATCAAGCAGGTCGGCGGCGGCGCCAAGGCGGTGGTGGCCGCACGGCTGCGCAGGAACGGCAAACCCTTCGCCAACCTCTTCGACCTCACCGCATCGGTCGACCTCCGCGCCATGAACCGCAAGGCCCTCGAGTGCCTTATCCTGGCCGGCGCGCTCGACGAGATCGACAGGAACCGGGCGAAGCTGCTCGCCAACGCCGACAAGGCGATCAAGTTCGGCCAGATGCAGAACAAGGCGATCACCCTCGGCCAGGGCGGGTTCTTCAACGACGACCCCGGAAGCGGCAGCGCGGGGGTACTCTACCCGGAGCTCGACAACGCCGAGCCCATGCCCGACAACGAGAAGCTGCAGCATGAGAAGCGGCTTGTCGGCTTCTACCTCAGCCACCATCCGCTCGACCCCTTCCGGCGCGACTGGGAGGCCTTCGCCAACCTCCCGCTTGACACGAGGGAGGTGACCCCGAACAAGCAGTACAAGGCGATCGGGGTGGTCGTATCGGTCAAGCCCTACCAGGACCGCAAAGGCAAGCAGATGTGCTTCGGCATGCTCGAGGACTTCACCGGAAAGGCTGACTTCACGGTCTTTGCCAGCGTCTTCGAGCAGTTCCGCCACCTGATCCGCCCCGACGAGGTGGTCATGCTGGTCGCCGAGGCCGAGGTGAAGGATGGCAGCCTCAAGCTGCTCGTCCGCGAGGTGGTCCCCCTCAAGAAGGTGCGCGCGGGCCTGGTCAAGAAGGTCGTGCTCAAGGTCGACGCCGACGATCCGTCGCAGGTGGAGAAGCTCAAGGCCGTCAGGGAGATCTTCGAGAAGCACAAGGGCGGCACCCCGGTCGACTTCGAGGTCAAGGCGACCCTTTCGGCCAACAACGAAACCATCAGGATCTTCGCCCGGAACACCCCGATCGAGCCGGACGACGAGGCCCTCGAAAAACTCGAGGAGGTGCTCGGCCCCGACAACGTCAGGATTACCGGATAGTTGAGAGTTGAGAATGAAGAGGGCGCGTGCTCCCGGCTGGCCGCATCCCTTTCGACATCATTTAGATACCCCCGTGGGGTTTCCTTGGATGGTTTTTTTTCGTACTATTAAGTCTTGCCGATCTGGTCGGCATCGAGTTTCGACAGTAACCCTAACAACAATCATCATACCATTATGAGCGGAAAATATTTCACGGCTACCGATTCCAACTTCCAGTCTGCCATCCTCGAAGCCGACAAGGTCGCGCTGGTCGACTTCTGGGCTGCCTGGTGCGGTCCGTGCATGATGCTCGGCCCGGTCATCGACGAACTCGCCGGCGACTATGAGGGCAAGGCCATCGTCGCCAAGGTCAACGTCGACGAGAACCCCGCTACCGCTGCCAAGTACGGCATCCGCAGCATCCCGACCATGCTCGTCATCAAGAACGGCCAGGTCGTCGACCAGATGGTCGGTGCCCTTCCGAAGACCGCTATTGCCAAGAAGATCGACGAGCACATCGGCTGATCGGCAATCCTCCTTCAGTATCCCGGCCCCACGGCCGGGATCCCCATTTCAGGCCATCCCGAACATTATTGCCGGAGTACATCTCATGGAAAAAGAAATCAGGGACGTCGTCATCATCGGTACCGGCCCCGCCGGCTATACCTCCGCTATCTATACCGGCCGCGCAAACCTCAGGCCGCTGGTCATCGAAGGGCACCAGCCCGGAGGCCAGCTCATGATCACCACCGACATCGAGAACTTCCCCGGCTTCCCCGAGGGGATCCCCGGACCCGAGCTCATGTCGCGCATGCGCCAGCAGGCAGAGCGCTTCAACGTCGACTTCCAGTACGGCAGCGTCACCGACGCCGACGTTTCCCGCAGCCCCTTCAGCCTCACCATGGAGGATGGCAGGGAGATCCTCGCCAGGACCCTCATTATCGCTACCGGCGCCACCGCCAAGTGGCTCGGCCTCGAGTCCGAATCGGTCTACCGCGGCCGGGGCGTTTCGGCATGTGCCACCTGCGACGGCTTCTTCTTCAAGAACTGCCGCGTTTTCGTGGTCGGAGGCGGCGACACCGCCATGGAGGAGGCCCTCTACCTCACCAAGTTCGCCTCCGAAGTCGTGCTGGTCCACCGGCGCGACGAGTTCAGGGCTTCCAAGATCATGAGCCTCAGGACAAGGAAGAATCCGAAGATCAGCACCATGCTCAACGAGGTGGTCGACGAGATCCTCGGTGACGGCATGAAGGTCACCGGCATCAGGCTGAAGAACGTCAAGACCGGCGAGCTCACCGAGCACGCCTGCGACGGCGTCTTCATGGCCATCGGCCACGAACCCAACGCCGGCCTCTTCAAGGGCCAGCTCGACATGGACGACTACGGTTACATCAGGACCGGCGCCCACTCCACCGAGACCAGCGTCAAGGGGGTCTTCGCCTGCGGCGACGTGCAGGACTTCCTCTACCGCCAGGCAGTGACCGCCGTCGGCACCGGCTGCATGGCCGCCGTCGAAGCCGAACACTACCTCGAAACCATCCGCTGACCGGAACATCAAATCCCGGAATGCAAGCAGGGCGCCTCGACGGCGCCCTGTCTTCTTTCCGTTCCTCCCGGGAGCGCCGGGCTCCAGCCCGGCACGCTTCGCACCCTATGCCACCACGAACACCGTGTCGCCGCCAGCACCATGGCCGAACCGGAGTTCGTGGTGGCATAGGGTGCGAAGCGTGCCGGGCTGGAGCCCGGCGCT
>OMIK01000007.1 GCA_900299075.1 Chlorobi bacterium Chlorobi_1 | reverse complement strand
TCGCAATCCGGCCACTCTTCCTGGCCAGGATCGAGGCGGAGAGTTTCTCCTGGTTTTGTGGAGCCGAAACGTCGAATGAAGCGGTGAGCAGGCTGCTGGCGTAGGTCGAGCCGATCTGCAGCGATTTCAGCTCTTTGCCTGCCACCATCACGGTGCCTGCCATGCCGGAGAGCGTTGCGGAGGAGATCCCTGCAGCGTTGCAGCGCAGGGATGCCCTGAAAGATGCGTCGGAGAGCCCGAGGGATTTGCCGGATTCGAGTCGGCCGAACGCGGCTTCCGCGTCGACGGCAAGCGCTCCTCCGGCCCATGAGACCCTGCCCGACGAAGTGCCCCTGAAGCGGAGCTCCCTGGTTCCGAGGATGGGCGCCACGGGAGTGATGTCACGGATGGTGGCGCGGTAGTCGAAGGTGAACGGGTTGGGGGAAAGGGTGGGGGCCGCGGGTACGGGGCTGCCAGTCTCCCTCAAGAGGGATGAAGCGGCGAGCCTGATCGATCCCAGCACCTGGCTCAGCGAGGCGTTGCCCGTCAGGGCGAGGTCCATGAAGCTGCTGGAGAGGTTGATTGACGATGCGGCCGGTGACTGGACCAGCCCGAGCGAGACGGTTGACCGGTCGGCGATCTCGAAGTCGTTGATCGACGAGGGCGAGAACGCCAGGTCGGCGTGCAGGTTCATCGAGGCCGGGTCGAAGCCCTGACCCCGGATGTCGAAGGTGCCGCTCAGGTTGGTGGTGAACTCGCTCGAGCCTGCGGCTTTCGCCAGATCCAGTCTGCGCATGGTGCCGCTGGCACGGTATGCCGGGCCCTGCACGCCGAGGTCGATCGATCCCGTCACGCCCAGGGCGCTGCCGTCGGTATGCTGCAGGTCGGCCTTGGCGGTGAGGGTGTTGCCGCCGAAATCGGCCACGACCGATCCGGACGAGATCCTCTGCTGCTGCCAGAAGGCGCTGGTGACCGCGGCTTCGAGGTGTCCCGATTCGATGGATCCTGCAGTCGTGAACTCGCTCCTGAACGAGCCTGATCCCGAGAAGCCGCTGTTGATCCGATCGATCCCGAAGAGCTTATGCGGAACAGCCTTCTCAATCGCGAATGTGCCGTCCGCCAGATACCGGCCTTCGGGACCCCTCTTCCCGTTCAACGCTATCGAGCCGCTGCCGATCTTCGTGTCGAACGCCAGGTCTGCAAGCCACGAATCAGGTTTTCCGTGTGCGAGGCCTTTGAACCCTATGCCGCCGCTCTCCCGGGCAAGCCTTTTAAGGTTGTCATTCACTGCCAGGTGTCCGAGCAGCCCGGGCGATAGCTGCGACCTGTCGAGCTGCAGGCTGAATGAAAGCTCCTTCGGATCGGGCAGGTTCAGCAGTTCGCCCTGGAAGGCGATCCTGCTGCCGTCGTACTCCGCCACCGCCGGCATGATGTGCAGCTCCTCAAGGGTGCCCCGGGCGTCGCCTTTCACTGTATACAGGCCTTCCGGAAACGCCGGCAGGCGGACGAAGCGTCCGATGTCGTCCGAGTGAAGCTGGATCGACTCGATGTGCAGGAATGCCGGGCTTTTCGAGAACTTGCGCAGCGTGATCCCCGAGAAGAGGTCGAGCCCGTCGAATGAGAGCGAGAGTTGTGCACGGCTCCTGTCGGTCTGGAGGTCGAGGCCGATCACTTCGCTTCTGGCTTCGGATAGGGAGATCGTCGCGGCCCCTTTCCTGAGCTGGAATCCCCGGTCGGGCATGGAGAACTGCAGGCGTGAGATCGACCCCATGAACTCGTTGTCGCCGACAAGCAACCGAGATGCTTCGAGGTAGAGGGATCGCACGTCGTAGGGTTCCCCGGACCTGGGCGCATAGAGCAGCGAGGCGTTCCTGATTGAGGCGTGGCGGCATCGGATATGCTTGATGTCGAGTGTTTTCGGCTTGTTCGGGTCGCGTTCCGTGAATATCCGTTGGAGGTTCAGCCGGCCGTCGGCTCCTGCAACGATCCGTGCCCTGAAGCTGTCGGCATCGAGTTCTTTGAACGAGAGGGTGGTCAGTTTCGGCTTGAGCAGCGACAGGAAGTTGAACCGTCCTGCAATTTTTGCTGCCGAAAGGGCTGGGATGCTGGCGCCCTCTTCATAGACCGCCGGTGCAACCAGCGTGATCCTGTCCGGGAAGTTCAGCCGTACCTCGCGGAGCTGGAGACGTCCACGGTACTGTTCGTTGAACATCGCTTCGATCCGGTCGCGTGCGACGATGTTGAACGCGCCGCTGTTGATCACGGCTGCTGCGATGATGGTGAGTGCGAGAAGGCCCGCCGAGAAGGCGGCCACGATGCGTATGGTATATGTCCTAACCCTTTCCACCGGCTGGATCGGAGCAGTAGAGTTTGACGATCGTCTCGATGATGCCGGAGGTCGAACGCCCCTCGAGCAGCGGCACGGTCTGCACCGACCCGCCATGGGAGATCACAGCCGCCGCGCCGGCGATGCGCTCCACCGGCCAGTCCGCACCCTTGACGAGCACATCGGGCAGCAGGGCGCCGATCAGCCCTTCCGGGGTGTCCTCGTCGAAGAGCGTCACCGCATCGACCACGCCAAGCGCGGCGAGCACCTCAGCCCGGTCCTCCTGGCAGGAGACCGGCCTGTTCGGTCCCTTGAGCCTCCTGACCGAAGCGTCGCTGTTGAGCCCGATCACCAGTACGTCTCCCAGCCCCCTGGCCGCAGCCAGGTAGCGCACATGCCCTGCGTGCAGGATGTCGAAGCAGCCGTTCGTGAAGACGACCC
>OMIK01000006.1 GCA_900299075.1 Chlorobi bacterium Chlorobi_1 | reverse complement strand
CATAGGGGGTTGGCTCTGATTTTCAGGAGCGCAGTGCGCCGCAAACGGCAGTCACATGAAACCTAAGGAGGAGACGACGATGAACAGGGCAATCAACGATCTTGTGCATGAACATGGCTCCGTCCTTTTGGCGCTGCAGGTGCTGAAGGGTATCGCATCCAGGCTGGAGGCGGGTGAGGCGGTCGAGGAGTCGGACATCTCCGACATCATCGGCTTCCTGAAGCTCTTCGCCGACCGTTGCCACCACGGGAAGGAGGAGGGGCTGCTCTTTCCGGCACTCGTCGGGGCGGGGCTCCCGAAGGGGTCCGGCCCTGTGGGGGTGATGCTCCAGGAACACGAACGGGCACGCGGACTCATCGCGGCCATGGAGGCGTCGAGCTTTCCGAAGCTCGATCCGGCACGGTTCGCGGCGGCGGTCGAGGGGTACGTCGACCTGCTCGGGAGGCATATCGCCAAGGAGAACGACATCCTCTTCCCGCTGGCGGAAAAGGTGCTGACGGAGCGCCAGTTCGCCGAGATGGGCGAGGCGTTCGACAGGCACGAAGCCTCGACCGTGGGTGCGGGGCGGCATGAGGAGCTGCACGGGCTGCTCGAACGGCTCAGGGCAAAATATGCGGGGCGCATTTAAATAAGCATGAGGCCGCCCGGCTTCACGGGGAGACGAGAAATACGGCATCCGTGCCGGAAAAAGAGCGCTACATTTCATATTTTACGGAAACGGCCTGTACGGATCCGCTCCAGATTCCGGCACCCGGCCCCGCAAGCACTACCCGATACCGTTTATGAACCCTGAATTCCTTCTCCCATCCCCCTTGTTCTCCGAACAGCCTTTCGACGGCCGCCGGCGTGTCGTCGTCGACAGGGTCTCCCCGGAAATCGACGGCGGGAGGTTCCCTGCAAAATGCGTTGAAGGCCACGCCGTCAAGGTCGAGGCCGACATCTTCACCGACGGCGCGGATACCGTCGAGGCCGAGCTCCTTTTCCGCCGCCGCGGCGAAAAGGAGTGGTCCTCCGTACCCCTGGCGCCACTGGTCAACGACCTCTGGACCGGCACCTTCACGGTTGGCGCTCCGGGCGTCTACGAGTACACCGTGCGGGCCTGGGTGGACCATTTCAGCACCTGGCAGAAGGGGCTGAGGAAGAAGATCGATGCCGGCCAGGAGGTGGGCATCGACCTGAAGATCGGTGCGACCATCGTCGAGCTCGGCGCCGCAAGGGCCAAGGGGGAGGATGCCGGCACCCTGCACCACCACGTTGGGCTCCTGACCCTCGGCGACCTCGGGGCCGCCGTCGAGGCGGCGCTTGGCGAGGAGCTCGCCGCGGCCATGCGGCGATGCCCCGACAAGTCGATCGCGAGCACCTACGAGAAGGTGCTCCTGATGCAGGTCGACCAGCGGAAGGCCGGCTTCAGCACCTGGTACGAGTTCTTCCCCCGCTCGTGGGGCAGCGAACCCGGCAAACACGGCACTTTCCGCGACTGCATCTCCCTCCTGCCGCGCATCGCGCAGATGGGTTTCGACGTCGTCTACCTTCCCCCGATCCACCCGATCGGCATGGCCAAGCGCAAGGGGCGCAACAACTCGCTGGTGGCGATGCCGGACGATCCCGGCAGCTGCTGGGCGATCGGCAGCCCCGACGGCGGCCACACCGCCGTCCACCCGGAGCTCGGCACCATGGAGGATTTCGAGGCCTTCGTCCAGGAGGCTGAGCGCAACGGCATCTCGGTGGCGCTCGATATCGCATTCCAGTGTTCGCCCGACCACCCCTGGGTGCTTGAGCATCCGCAGTGGTTCCGCTGGCGCCCCGACGGTACGGTGCAGTTCGCCGAAAACCCGCCGAAGCGCTACGAGGATATCCTCCCGATCGACTTCGAGACCAGGGAGTGGCAGAGCCTCTGGACCGAGCTCCGTGGCGTCTTCCTCTTCTGGGTCGGCAAGGGGGTGAAGATCTTCCGCGTGGACAACCCGCACACCAAGGCGTTCCCCTTCTGGGAGTGGGCGCTGGGGACCATCAGGGAGCAGCATCCCGACACGGTCTTCCTCGCCGAGGCCTTCACCCGGCCGAAGCTCATGGCCCGCCTCGCCAAGGCCGGCTACAACCAGTCCTACACCTACTTCACCTGGCGCAACACCAAGCAGGACCTCCAGGAGTACCTGACCGAACTGACCAGGACGGAGCTCGTCGACTTCATGCGCCCGAACTTCTGGCCGAACACGCCGGACATCCTGCACGAGGAGCTCCAGGGCGGCATCCGCTCGAAGTTCGTCATCCGGCAGGTGCTCGCCGCCACCCTCTCCTCGAACTACGGCATGTACGGCCCCGCCTACGAGCTCTGCGAGCACGTTCCGGTCGCCCACGGCAAGGAGGAGTACCTCGATTCGGAGAAGTACGAGATCAAGGCCTGGGACCTCGACCGCCCCGGCAACATCCGTGCGGAGATCACCGCGGTCAACCGCGCCAGGCGCGAGAATCCCGCCCTGCAGCAGACCCGCGACATCACCTTCGTGCGCGTCGATGCCGGTTCGAGCCGCGAGCACGACCAGCTGATGGCCTACGTCAAGCGCTCCGCGGACGGGAAGAACATCGTCCTCACCGTGGTCAACCTCGACCACCGGAACACCCAGGGCGGCTGGCTCCGCTTCCCGCTCGAGCTGTTCGGCCTGCCGCACACCGCGCAGTTCAAGGTCGAGGACCTGCTTTCCGGCAACAGCTACACCTGGAACGGCGAGTGGAACTTCGTCGAGCTGAACCCGCACGCCATGCCCGCACACATTTTCAGAGTCACCCTGCCCTCTTAACCAAACGCACCGCAGCATTACCGCCCATGTCCAACATCACCGCCTCGAAGAGCTACCAGCCTGAACCCCTCTGGTACAAGGACGCCATTATCTACGAACTGCATGTCAAGACCTTCTGCGACAGCAACAACGACGGCGTCGGGGATTTCCAGGGGCTGAAGAGCAAGCTCGGCTACCTCGAGAGCCTCGGGGTCACCGCGATCTGGATCCTGCCGTTCTACCCCTCGCCGCTGCGCGACGACGGCTACGACATCGCCGACTACATGTCGGTCAACCCCGATTACGGCACCATCGAGGATTTCCGCGAGTTCCTGGAGGAGGCGCACCGGCGTGGCATCAAGGTGATCACCGAGCTGGTCGTCAACCACACTTCCGACCAGCACGAGTGGTTCAAGGCGGCCCGCAAGGCACCGGCCGGATCGCCCGAGCGCGACTACTACGTCTGGAGCGACGATCCGACCAAGTACTCCGAGACCAGGATCATCTTCCAGGACTTCGAGGCCTCGAACTGGACCTGGGACCCGGTGGCGGGGCAGTACTACTGGCACCGCTTCTTCCACCACCAGCCCGACCTGAATTTCGAGAACCCTGCGGTACACCAGGCGCTCTTCGACGTGCTCGACTTCTGGCTCGGCATGGGCGTGGACGGCCTGCGGCTCGACGCCGTGCCCTACCTCTACGAGGCCGAGAACAGCAACTGCGAGAACCTGCCGCAGACCTTCGATTTCCTCAGGAAGCTGCGCAGCTACGTCGATACCAACTACCCGAACCGGATGCTGCTCGCCGAGGCGAACCAGTGGCCGGAGGACTCCGCGGCCTACCTCGGCAACGGGGACATGTGCCACATGAACTTCCACTTCCCGCTGATGCCGCGCATGTACATGGCGGTGGCCATGGAGGACCGCTTCCCGCTCATCGACATCCTTGCCCAGACTCCGGAGATACCGGAAGCGTGCCAGTGGGCCTCATTCCTGCGCAACCATGACGAGCTGACCCTCGAGATGGTGACCGACGAGGAGCGCGACTATATGCGCCGCGTCTACGCCAACGACCCCAAGGCGCGCATCAACCTCGGCATCCGCCGCCGCCTCGCGCCGCTGATGTCGAACGACCGACGCCGCATCGAGCTGATGAACATCATGCTGCTCTCCCTGCCCGGCACCCCGGTGCTCTACTACGGCGACGAGATCGGCATGGGCGACAACTTCTACCTCGGCGACCGCGACGGCGTGCGCACCCCGATGCAGTGGAACGCCGACCGCAACGCCGGCTTCTCCCGCGCCAATCCGCAGCGCCTGCAGCTGCCGGTGATCATCGACCCCGAGTACCACTACGAGGCGGTGAACGTCGAGGTGCAGGAGACCAACATGAACTCCCTGCTCTGGTGGACTCGCCACACCCTCTCCACCGCCCGCCGCTTCAAGGCCTTCAGCCGAGGCACGATCGAGTTCCTGCAGGTCGCCAACCCCAAGGTGCTGGTGTTCATCAGGAGCTTCGAGGATGAGGTGATCCTTTCGGTGATCAACCTCTCGCGCAACGCCCAGGCGATCGCGGTCGACCTCTCGAAGTACGAGGGGTGCGTGCCGGAGGAGATCTTCAGCATGAACCGCTTCCCGAAGGTGCGCAAGGCCCCCTACATGGTCGCGCTCGGGCCCTACGGCTACTTCTGGCTCAAGCTCGTCAGGGAGGATGCCGGCAAGGAGGGGAGCGAGCGGCTCGAAACGCCTGCCGTCAGCGTCGACGGCTGGGACGGGCTCTTCAGGGGCCGCGCCCTCGAAAAGCTCGAGACGGTGCTCCTGCCGACCTTCTTCAAAGGCGCCCGCTGGTTCGGCGGCAAGGCGAGGAATGTCATCCGGATCCGCCTGACCGACCGTGTCCCGGTCGGCGGCATGGCCGAAACCGAGTTCATCTTCACGGAGGTGCACTACGCCAGCGGCGAGAACGAGCGCTACCAGCTGCCGGTCATGTTCGTGCCCGCCGCCAAGGGCGACACCGGCGACGAGGTGTTCCGCCGCCACGCCATCGCCCGCGTCCAGGTCGACGGCCGCGATGGCTTCCTGTGCGATGCCGCGTATGACGAGGTGTTCCGCTCAAGCCTGCTCGGGCTCGTCGTGGAGGGCTCCGCATGGGAGGGCGATTCCGGCGAGATCGCCGGCGAGGCCGGGAACCGGCTCGGGGAGTACCACCCCAAGGCGGGCGGCCAGCTGCCCGCATCGGTGCTGCTCGGACTGGAGCAGAGCAACACTTCGTTCAGGTACGGCGACAGCCTCTGCATGAAGCTCTACCGCAAGATCGACGTCGGCACGGCGCCCGAGATCGAGATGTGCCGCAGGCTGACCGACCAGACGCAGTTCAGGAACCTCCCCTTCTACCTCGGCTCCCTCGACTACTCGAAGAGCCACCGCGAGCGCTACTCGCTGGGCGTGCTGCAGAACTTCGTGCCCAACGAGGGGGACGGATGGCAGCTCAGCCTCGACCACGTGCTCCGCTACTTCGAGGATGTGCTCTCCCGCGCATCCAGGGGTATCGAGCCTCCGGCGCTCCCTGCGCTCTCGGGCACGCCACTGCCGATCCCGGAGCTGCTGCACGAGATGATCGGGGAGTTCTACCTCGAGATGGTCGAGAAGCTTGCCGAGCGCACGGCACAGATGCACCTCGCCCTCGGCTCCCTCACCTCGGAGCCCGACTTCGCCCCCGAGCCCTTCACCTCGCTCTACCAGCGCTCCATCTACCAGGCGATGACCGAGCAGGTCAAGCGCAACATGATCATCCTGCGCGAAGCCATGCCCGGCATACCCGACTCCGCGAAGGCGATGGCCGAAGAGCTCCTTTCACGCGAGCAGGAGATCCTCGACAGCTTCGAGCCGGTCAGGAGGGAGAAGATCGATACGGTCAAGGTCAGGATCCACGGCGATTACCACCTGGGCCAGGTGCTCTACACCGGCAACGACTTCGTGATCCTCGACTTCGAGGGCGAGCCCGCCCGTTCGCTCTCCGAGCGCAAGATCAAGCGGTCGGTCTACCGCGACCTCGCCGGCATGCTCCGCTCCTTCGACTACGCCGCGTTCAACGTGCTGCTGAACAACGCCACCATCAGGCCTGAGGACCGCAAGGCGCTCCAGCCGTGGGCTGAGCTCTGGAGTTTCTACGTCGGCCAGCACTTCATCGAGGTCTACACCGAGAAGACCAGGGAGCGGGAGCTCATCCCCGCCGACCCCCGCCAGCGCGAGCTGCTGCTGCGCAGCTACCTCATGAACAAGGCGGTCTACGAGCTCAACTACGAGCTGAACAACCGGCCCGACTGGGCGGCGATCCCGATGGGCGGCATCCTGCGCCTGATCGGGGCCTGACCCGAAAACCCGTCAAACGGCCGCCCCTGAAAAGGGCGGCCATTTTTTTATCCGCCATGCAGGAGTGCAGCATCAGGGTCGAGATCAGCGGCCGGTACCTGGTCGACACGCCCGAGGGGAAAGGGCCTTTCCCGACCCTCGTCGGCTTCCACGGCTACGGGCAGCGGGCCGAAGAGCAGATGGAGCTGCTTGGCGGGATCCCCGGTTCGGAGGGCTGGCTCCGCTGCTCCGTCGAGGCGCTGCACCCATTCATGAACCCCCGCGGCGACGCCGGCGCCTGCTGGATGACGCCGCGCAACCGCGACATGGCCATCGCGGAGAACGTCGCCTATGTGGATCGGGTGATCGGGGCGGTCATGCAGGACTGTCCGGCAGGCCAGCCGCTGGTGCTGCTCGGTTTTTCGCAGGGGGCGGGCATGGCCTGCCGGGCGGCCCTGCTCGGGCGCCACACGGCAGCCGGCGTCATGCTGCTCGGCGGCGACATCCCCCCGGAGCTCGACGGCCTCGACAGGATGCGCCGGGTGCAGCTTTCGAGGGGCGACGGCGACAGGTACTATGCTGGAAAGGCGATGCTGAGGGATGCGGAGCGGCTGCGTGCGGCCGGGCTGGTGCCTGATGTCGTGACCTATGCGGGGGGGCACTGGGCCGCTCCGGCGTGGTTCGCCGGGGCGGGCCGCTTCCTCGGAGGTTTCCTGCAGGGGCGGCGGGCGTGAGCGTTCAGCGTTGCTGCTTGGCCCGGTTCCACAGCCGGTCCAGCTCTTCGGCGGAGTACTCCTGCCAGCCGCGCCCGGATGCCAGCACCTCCTCCTCTACCCTGCCGAAGCGCGCCATGAACTTGTTGGTCGCCTTGCGAAGCGCGTCCTCCGGGTTGGCGTCGATGAACCGGCTGTAGTTCACGATGGTGAAGAGCAGGTCGCCGAACTCCTCCTCCCGTTCAATCGAGTCCTTCGCTTCGCGCAGCTCGGAGATCTCCTCGACGAGCTTGTCGAGCACCCCCTCCACGCCCGGCCAGTCGAAGCCGACGCCGGCCACCTTCTTCTGCACCCGGTAGGCGCGGAGCAGCTCCGACATCGCCTTCGGCACCCCTTCGAGCAGGCTCTTGCGCCCCTCCTGCATCTTCAGCTTCTCCCAGTTGCCGAGCACCTCGCCCTCGGTGTCGGCCCGGGCCTGGCCGAAGACGTGGGGATGGCGCGTGATGAGCTTGTGGCAGAGCGCCTCGAACACCTCCACGAACGAGAACTTGCCGGCATCGTCGGCCAGCAGCACCTGGAAGCAGAGATGCAGGAAGAGGTCGCCGATCTCCTTTTTCAGTTCCATGTCGTCATGCGTGTCGATGGCGTGCACCAGCTCGTAGCTCTCCTCGAGCAGCAGGTGGGCGAGCGACTCGGGGGTCTGCTTCCGGTCCCAGGGGCACTCGGCGCGCAGGACGCGGACCAGGTCGACGACCCGTTCGAAGTGCTCGGCCGGCGTTTCGGCGACAGGGTTGAGGAGGGCCGCCTTGAGGTCGGCGATGGAGGGGCGCTGTTCTGGCGTCATGGCTTCATGGATGGTTGCGTTGGGCAAAGTTACCATTTCCCTGCGAGAATCCGTACCTTTCCGGGGTATCGCAACACATCGGGGAGGCTGGTATGGAGCTTGCAGGAAAGATCGCGGTGGTGACCGGCTCGAGTTCGGGGATCGGCCTCTCCCTCGTCCGTGGGCTGCTCGGCAGGGGGGCGGTGGCCTACGGCCTGAGCCGCCGCGAGACGCCGGTCGAGGACGACCGCTTCCGCTGGCTGCAGGCCGACGTGACGAAGGAGGATGCGGTGGCCCGGGCGTTCGCCGAGGTGCTCGTCCGGCACGGCCAGGTCGACCTGCTCGTCAACAATGCGGGGTTCGGCTTTTTCAGGGATATCGAGTCCATCGCCTCCGAAGAGTGGCGACGTCTCATCGACACCAACCTCACGGCGGCCTTCCTCTGCTCGAAGCAGGTCGTCCCCTCCATGAAGGCCCGGCGCAGCGGCATGATCGTCAACATCGGCTCGGTCGCCGGCAAGCGCGGCATCAGGGGCGGTACAGCCTACTGCGCCTCGAAGTTCGCCGTCAACGGCTTCTCGGAGTCGCTCATGGAGGAGCTCCGAGAGTTCGGCATCCGCGTCGCCTGCGTCAATCCCGGCTCGGTCATGACCGGCTTCTTCAAAGGTGCCGGCATCCAGCCCAAGAAGTACCTGCAGCCTGACGACCTTGCCCGGCTGGTCCTCTCGCTCGTCGAGCTGCCGGACGGCATGCTCCCCGACGAACTCACCGTGCGTCCCCTCTAACCGATCCTCTTCCGCCATGCCCGATACCGAACTGCTGCTGCCCGTACAGGAAGATCCCATCGCCGCCATCGCCACCCCCATCGGCGTCGGCGCCCTCGCCGTAGTGCGCATCAGCGGTGCCGGGGCGCACCGGATCGCCGACCGGGTCTTCAGGAAACAGGGGGGAGGCGAGGCTGCCCTATCGGCATCCCCCGGCTATACCGCCCATTTCGGCAGGCTCTACGACGGCGACGCGCTGGTCGACGAGGTGGTCGCGCTCGTCTTCAGGGCTCCGCACTCCTTCACCGCGGAGGATATGGTCGAGTTCACCTGCCACGGCGGCCCGGTGGTGGTGCAGCAGGTGCTCAAGCTCCTGCTCGATCACGGCTGCCGGCTCGCCGGGCCCGGCGAGTTCACCCGGCGCGCCTTCCTCAACGGGCGCATCGACCTGCTGCAGGCCGAGGCGATCGGGGACATGATCCACGCCCGGTCGGAATCGGCCTGGCGCACCGCCGTCAGCCAGATGAAGGGGGAGCTCTCCGAAAAGCTCGCCGCTCTGCGCGAAAGCCTGCTCCACTCCTGTGCCCTGCTCGAGCTGGAGCTCGATTTCAGCGATGAGGATGTCGAATTCCAGGGAAGGGAGGAGCTCGCCATGCAGGTCGAGGCGCTGCAGCAGGAGGTGGGGCGCCTCGTCGACTCCTACCGGCACGGCCGCATCGCCAGCGAGGGGGTCGCCACCGTGATCGCCGGCCGCCCCAACGCCGGCAAGTCCACCCTGCTCAACACCCTCCTCGGCGAGGAGCGGGCCATCGTCAGCCACATGCCAGGCACCACCCGCGACTACATCGAGGAGTGCTTCATCCACGATCGTACCATGTTCCGCCTCACCGACACGGCAGGGCTGCGCGAGGCCGGCGGGGAGGTCGAACACGAGGGGATCCGCCGCAGCCGCATGAAGATGTCCGAAGCCGACCTCATGCTCTACCTCGTCGATATCGGCACCTCCGACCTTGCCGGGGAGGTCGCGGAGATCCGCGCCGTCCGCGAGGCGCATCCGGAGGCCCGCTTCATCGCCGTGGCCAGCAAGACCGACGCCGTCGCCTCGGCAGATGAGCTGATCGGGAAGGTCCGGGAGGGGAGCGGCGCGGAGGTGGTCGGCATCTCGGCGCTCGAGGGCAAGGGGATCGAAGAGCTCAAGCGGCGCATGGTCGATCTCGTCAGGGATCTCGACAAGCTCCACGACGCCAGCGTGCTCGTCACCAGCCTCCGCCACTACGAGGCGCTCCGCAACGCCGCGGACGCCCTTCAGAACGCACGCGAACTGATTGCCCGCCAGGCCGACACCGAGCTCATCGCGTTCGAGCTCCGTTCCGCCCTCGACTATGTCGGCGAGCTCACCGGCAAGGTCGTCAATGACGAGATCCTCAATACCATCTTCGCCCGCTTCTGCATCGGCAAGTGATCTTATTTCGCGGCCGCTCAATGAATCAATTAAGGAAGGGCATGGACGGACAACGGAAGGAGCATTGGGCGGGGGTCTACGGCTCGAGGCCGGCTGAGGAGATGAGCTGGTTCCAGGCGAAAGCGGCAACGTCACTGCGACTGATCAGGGAGACCGGGATGGGGTTGCATGCGGCAGTCATCGATGTCGGCGGCGGGGCATCGATCCTTGTCGACGACCTGCAGGCTGCGGGGTACGACGACCTGACCGTCCTCGACCTGTCAGGGGCGGCGCTCGAAGCAGCGAAGCATCGGCTCGGGAGCGGGAATTCCGGCCTCATCCGCTGGATCGAGGCCGACATCACCGAGGTCGGGCTGGCAGCTGATGCCTACGACATATGGCACGACCGGGCGGCCTTCCATTTCCTCACCTCGCAGGCCGACCGGCGCCGGTATGTCGAAACGATGCGTCGGGCGATCAGGCCCGGTGGATGGGCGATAGTCGCCACCTTCGCCGAGGAGGGCCCGGAACGGTGCAGCGGCCTGCCGGTCGTCCGTTACAGCCCCGTAAGCCTGGCTGCGGAGCTTGGTGCTCCGTTCGTGCTGCGGTGTGCGGAGCACGAGGCTCATACCACCCCGGCCGGGGCTGTTCAGCAGTTCCTGTACGCCGCGTTCCTCAAGCCGGTCGATTCAGTTGCTTGCAGGGTGAACCCCGGAGCATCGCCGCAAACCCGGAAGTTCCTGGCGCCTGGTGCATAAAAAAAGGAGGCGCAGGGCCTCCTTTGCTGCTTTGCCCGTCGGGATTCAGAAGTTGTACCTGAGCCCGAGCAGGATGTTGCTGCTGGAGGCGGTGTGCTTCACGCTGCCGCCATAAGCGGCGTCGGTGACCGTGTAGGCTCCCGGCTTGAAGTAGCGGTAGCCAAGGTCGACAACGACGTTGTCCGTCGCCTTCACGCCCACACCCAGTCCCAGCTGCCAGGCGAAAACCGACTTCGAGACGTCGGCAGAGCCGGGCTCCTTCAGGCTCATGCTCGCACCGCCTAGGCCGCCCATGAGGTAGGGGGCGACGCATTTGTCGAGCGCATAGTCGTAATAGGCGTTGGCCATGTAGGAGAAGATGCCAACCCTGCCGCCGCTTGGCATGGCGTAGGTGCTGGAGTCGATATGGTTGAGCTGGTAGCCGAGCGCGGCTTCGACCCTGTACTCGTCACCTTTGAGGCCGATCGCCCCACCCCAAGGCATTCCGGATTTGAAGGTGTTCTTGTCCGATACATTCACGGTCGAGTCCCCGGCAATGCCCAGGCCGGTGCATGCGCTCACATAGGGCGTTGCGGCATAGGCAAGCGAAGGTGCCGCGCAGCTTCCTGCGATCAGCAAAGCCAGTAGTTTCTGCTTCATGATTTCTCTCCTTGGCAAGGGTTGTGGTTGGTTATAAAAAATATCTGCGCCTGTTTCGTATTGTATATAATTTAACTGTAGTCCGTCAGGTGCGCAACTATCTTTTCGGCCACAGGGTTCCTTATCCATGCCAGGGCATCGTCATTCAGGCCAGGCATCGGGTTTACGACTCCTGCCGGCAGGACGATTGACGGTGACGAACCGAGGGCATGCATCACTCGATCAAACAGGGTAAGTGAGCTTCTATTCCTTTTTTGCTGCTGATTACGAGAGGATCTTCCCGTTTAGGGAGGAGGTGTACCGTTTTCTGCAGTCGTATGCCGGCGAGGAGGGATCCCGGGTGCTTGATGTCGGGTGCGGCCCGGGCCACTATTGCGGTCGTTTCGCGGCCGACGGCTATGTGGCAGCCGGCATCGACCTCGACAGGGCGATGATCGACGAGGCGGTGCGGCGCTATCCGGCTGCGGGATTCCGCTGCCTGGACATGCGGGATGTGGATTCGGTGCCCGGCAGCATCCACTGCGCCTATTCGATAGGAAACGTTGCGGCTCACCTTCGTCCAGATGAGCTCGCCCGCTTCCTCGGTAAGGTCGGCGGTATGCTCGAGCCCGGGGGCTCATGGATTATGCAGGTGATGAACTGGGATGCCCTTGCCGGGATGGAGGCTTACGAATTCCCTGTCAGGGCTATCGGGCGCGAGGGCGGCGAGGCGACCTTCCATCGCGCCTACCGGTTCATAGAGCGGGGCACGGTGCTCTTTTCGGTATCGCTGAAGCAGGCGGGCCGGGAGCTTTTCGGTGAAGAGGCGACCCTCTATCCGCTAACCGTACGGAACTACCTCGACCTCCATCGGAAAGCCGGGTTCACGATGGTCGCGATCTGCTCGGACTTCACCGGCAAACCTCTTGCCGAGGTTCCTGGAAGCGGGCTGGTGATGGTTTTCAGGAAAGGGTGAAGGGGGGTCAGTCGTAGGCTTCGATCCGCACGTTCCCGACGCCGGTCATGCCGATCTCACGGGCTGCGGCCTGCGAAATGTCGATAATCCGTCCCTTGGTGTGCGGCCCGCGATCGTTGATCTTGACGACGACGTGCCTGCCATTGGCGAGGTTGGTGACCCGCACCTTCGTGCCGAACGGCAACGACCTGTGGGCTGCCGTGTAGTCGGTCCGGTCGAAATCTTCTCCGCTGGCGGTCTTTCGGCCGTGGAACCTGTTTGCGTAATAAGAGGCCCTTCCTTCCGAAGACATGAAACGCGTGCCCTTTTCGATGGCTGGGGCATTGGGGCTCTTTTCTGCGCTGGCCGTGGCCGGAAAGGTGTCGCGCGACGAGTCGGCCAGGATGAACCCCTGCTCTTTATGTGCTGCCTGGGCGTTGCCTTCGGTGATGTTTGCCTGCAGGCTACCCGATGAAGGTGGGAATATGAAGGCTGCCGCGATGATGAGGCCGCCGATGGTTACCCGTTGTGTTCTGTGCATATGGCATCCCGGTTTATGCGCCGCTACCCGATCCGGGACTGAAATATCCAGTCCCTTCCTGTTCCCGGTAACTCGCCGGTTTGTTTCATGTTTATGAAACACGAACGGTAAATATACGAAATAGTTATTAAACACGGAAATCGGCCATGAGGGCCTTCCTGAAGACGATCTCCGTGAGCTGAAATGCTTTGATAAAACTAATATTTATAAATGTTTAAGTGTTGTTGATCCTGCTGCGCCGGTCCCGGGCGCCGGCGTGGTTATCTACAGAATAATGTTGCCGGTTCGTCGTGCGGACTGGGGAAAATGGATCGCCATCGGATGGTTTCAGTCGGGGGATTGCCGGATGGCGCCTCTTGCCGCGTGCTTCGGCAGGCCTTCGTACGGTGGTGAAGTTTATTGTCCCGTTTTATTGTTCATACTGATCGGAGTGCAGGGTTCCTGTGGAGCATGTGCAATCGAACGGAGGAGAGATGGGCGGGTTTCGGTGGATATCATGGGGGCGCGCGGCGGCAGCCGCCATCGGTCTGTTCTTGATGTTCCTTGCGGCTGCTGCGAGCGCGCTGACGCCGTCGGGGTATCTGGAGCGGGGGGTCAGCCGTGCGGAAGCGGGTGACCTGCCCGGCGCCTCCGATGATTTTACCCGTTCTATCGCGCTGAAGCCGAACAATCCTGAAGCGTTCTACAACCGTGGGCTGGCCAGGAGCTTTTCAGGTAACCTGAAAGGAGCGGTTTCCGATTACACCAGGGCGATCGCTCTTGATCCGAAGGCTGTCGCCGCTTACAACAACCGTGGATTCGTCAGGGCGGCGCTCGGGCAGTATGCCCTTGCCATCGCGGATATTTCGAAAGCCGTCTCCCTCGCTCCGGATGTGCCAGAACTCTACAACAACCGGGGGACGGTGCGCAATTCGATGAAGGATTACCGCGGCGCGATCGCCGACTTCGACAGGGCACTGCGGCTTGACCCCGGGTTGGCGGGAGTCTATAACAACCGGGGGCTTTCCAGGAGCATGCTCGGGGATGCGCCCGGGGCTATCGGGGATTTTACGAAATCGGTAACCATCGACCAGCGCTATGCCGCGGCATGGTACAACCGGGGGAACGCCAGGGTTTCGCTCGGTGATGCGCAGGGAGCTGTCGAAGACTACACGAAGGCGATCGTGCTCGACCCGAAGATGCTGGTCGCCTGGAACAACCGGGCCTTCGCGAAGATACGGCTCGGCGATTACGTGGGGGCCATCGGCGACCTCGGGGTGGTAATATCGCGAGCTCCAGACAACGCCTCAGGATGGTACAACCGCGGGGTCACAAGGAGGCTTGCCGGAGACAAGGACGGTGCCGTCGAAGACCTCACGCGTGCTGCCGGGCTGGGGGACTCCCTTGCCGTCGAGGTGCTCCGGGAGCTTCGGCCATGAAGCCGTCCGGTTTCGGTCATGATGTAGGGGGTTTGCGAACATTTCAGGATGAATGCGTATATTTGTTGTTGGTGATTGTATCGAAACACTTTAAGGCTATTGTGCGGAATCTCTGAATTATTGTTGTTGCGCAGTACAATGCCCTAAGGATTCAGTATCAATAATACAGTATTGCCTTTATGTCAGCTCATGCCGAAGCGCCCGCCCACTCCTCCCCGGCAGGCAAATCCGACCTGAAGCACCTTGCGAACCTTTCCCTTGCGGCGCTCGGTGTCGTTTTCGGCGATATCGGAACCAGCCCGCTTTACGCCATGAGGGAGTGTTTCCATGGCGAGTACAGCATCCCGGTAACTGGCGATAACGTGCTTGGCGTCCTCTCCCTACTGATCTGGGCGATCCTGCTCATCGTGACCATCAAATACCTCACCTTCATCATGAAGGCCGACAACGACGGGGAGGGCGGCATCCTTGCCCTGACCTCGCTGATCATCTCGCACAGCCGGAAGAGCAAAAGCGAGCGGTGGATACTGGTGGCCATAGGCCTCTTCGGGGCGGCCCTCCTTTTCGGAGACGGCATGATCACCCCGGCCATTTCGGTGCTCAGTGCGGTCGAGGGGGTCCAGATCATCGCCCCTGAATTCAGTCCGCTCGCGATACCGGTGACCATCGCCATCCTGATCGGCCTGTTCCTGTTCCAGCATCATGGCACCGCCAAGGTCGGGGCCCTTTTCGGACCGATCATCCTGGTCTGGTTCGCCGCCATCGGAGTCTTCGGCTTCAGCGAAATCGTACGCTATCCCCAGATTCTCGTCGCCATCTCCCCCTATTACGGGATCAGTTTCCTCATGAACAACCATGTGCACGGCTTCATGGTGCTCGGCGCGGTCTTTCTTGCCGTGACTGGCGCCGAGGCGCTCTATGCCGACATGGGCCATTTCGGACGGCGCCCTATCCGGCTGACCTGGCTGGTGGTCGTCTTCCCCTCGCTGCTTCTCAATTATTTCGGCCAGGGGGCGTTCCTCCTTGCTTCGCCTGAAGCTTCGAACAACCCGTTCTATTCGCTGGTGCCGTCGTGGGCCGTCATCCCGATGGTGGTCCTGGCAACCCTCGCGACCATCATTGCATCCCAGGCCCTGATTACCGGTGTGTTTTCGCTGGTCCAGCAGGCGATCCAGCTCGGTTACCTGCCGAGGGTGACCATCAAGCACACCTCGGCGAGCCACATCGGGCAGATCTACGTGCCGGCCGCAAACTGGTCGCTGATGTGCGCAACAGTCGGCCTTGTCGCCGGATTCGGTTCCTCCAGCAAGCTCGCATCGGCATACGGGGTTGCCGTTACTGCCACGATGCTGATTTCTGCGATCCTCTTCTATTATGTGGCCAGGGATATCTGGAACTGGAACAGGATCGGCGTCAACCTTCTGGTCGGGCTCTTCATGCTCCTCGACCTTTCGTTCTTCGCGGCCAGCATGAGCAAGCTGTTCCATGGCGCTTGGTTCCCCCTGGTCATCGGCCTTGTCTGCTTCACGCTGATGGTGACCTGGCAGCAGGGCCGTGCGCTGCTCCTCAAACAGATCCAGGACCGTACCCTCACGCTGGCGGAGTTCTCCGAGAGCATGGCCATACAGCCGCCCCAGCGGGTGAACGGGCAGGCGTTCTACCTTACGGCCAACCCCGATATCGTCCCGATCGCCCTGTTGCACAACATGCGCCACAACAAGGTCCTGCACTCCGAAGTAGGCCTGCTGAATTTCTCGACGGAGCGGGTGCCGAGGGTGCCGAACAACCGCAAGGTGGAGGTTACGGCGCTCGGCGACGGGATGTACAAGATCATCGCCCGATACGGCTATATGGAGTACCCCAACATCCGTCAGGTGCTGGCCCTTGCCAACCAGCAGGGGATGCACTTCAAGGCGAACGCCATCAGCTTCTTCCTCAACCGCGAGAAGATCGTTGTCGTCATGAAGACAAAGATGAGCGTGTGGCGGAAGAAGCTCTTCGGTATCATGGCCCGAAACGCGCTGAGCGCTTCGGCCTACTACGACCTTCCTTCCGGCCAGGTCATCGAGATCGGCGTCCAGGTCCAGATCTGACGAATCGCCGAAAAGATTTTGAAGCTGCCGAATATTTATATATATACATATGTACGGTTCCTGCCTGAGTGCAGGTGACGAAATATCGGCAGCATGATCGGACTGATAGAGGACATCGCTTCGCATCCCGTTCCATCGCTGCTGGTGGTTCTCAACCTTATTGTCATCGAAAGCCTGCTGTCGGTCGACAATGCGGCGGTCCTGGCCACCATGGTCAGGGATCTCCCTCCGGACCGGCGCCCGGCTGCCCTGAAGTACGGCATTCTCGGCGCCTACCTCTTCAGGGGGCTCTGCCTGTTCTCTGCTGCATGGCTCGTGCACTTCTGGTGGTTGAAACCCTTCGGCGGCCTCTATCTGATCTACCTGGTCTGGGGATGGTGGAAGGGGCGGTCGACCCCCGAAACGGAGGACGACTACTTCGACAAGCAGGGGGCCTGGCTCTATCGTTCGGTTTCGGGTGCCTTGGGCCCATTCTGGTCGACGGTGCTGCTGATCGAGGTGATGGATATCGCATTCTCGATCGATAATATCCTTGCCGCGGTTGCCTTTACCGACAACCTCGTCCTGATCTGCACCGGGGTGTTTATCGGAATCCTCGCGATGCGTTTCGTCGCGCAGGGATTCGTCAGGCTCATGGAGGAGTTCCGCTTTCTGGAGACGAGCGCTTTTTTCGTGCTCGGGCTGCTCGGAGTGAAGCTGCTGCTGTCGGGTGCCGTGCAGCTCTATCCCGGGACGGCGTTGGGCAGGTTCATGGATGGCCATGAGGCCGACCTGATCGCTTCAGGATTGACGGTGGCGTTTTTTTTCGTGCCGGTGCTGAGCAGCCTGCTTTTCAATGTGCCTGCAAAGGCGAAGCATCAGGGCCGGGCGTCGTAAAGCGCGAGGGCCGGCCCGGTGCTACAATTTTAAACAAACGGATTGCAATCATGTCATCACACAGTGGCTTCCATCATCGCCTTCGTGAATATATCCTCAAGAAACACGGCTCTATCAATGCATTCTGCCGTGCGACCGGTATCAAGTACCCTGCCCAGATGACCCCGTACCTCAAGGGCAAGTGCCTCCCCGGTAAAAAGATGCTCGAGCGTCTCGAAAAGGATGGCGCCGATGTCGACTGGATACTGACCGGCCATGCCGTCGGGGAGATGACGACGCCCATCAGCGACGCTCTGGCCCTCTCCCGATATCGCATGGATATCGACAACCTGTTGCGGCAGGTCCGCCTGCATATCGGCCGTTTCGACGACAGGCTGAAGCCGGCCATCGAAGCATATGCGGTTCTGGACGACGCAGAAAACGTTGTCGATCTCAGCGGTTCCCTCGAGAAGTTCCTCGGCTATGAGCCCGGAAGGCTTGCCGGCGCATCCCTGTCGTCGCTTATCCACCCGGAAGACTATGCACAGATCCAGGGGGCCCTGCAGCGTCAGAAGCCTGATGAGGCGGTGCTGATGTTCTATTCCCGTTTCCTTGCCGGTGACGGTACATATGTCAATGTCGAGTGGAGCCTCTCGGTGAAGCGCAAGCCGATGAGCGACCTCAATGAATATGCAATGATCCTGCGCAAGACTGACTTCAAGGTTGTTTGACTTCTTCCGCTTGCTTTGCAGCAGGAGCGGCGGATTGCCATGATCGTCTGCAATGGGGATAGGTTATATGTTTTTATATGTATTCGTGCGCTGTTGTGGTATATGAGATTTTTATATCTCGTCGGTTCAGGGAAATATTTCTTTTGATTTTATCAGAATAATAAGTTTATTTTCCTAGAGTATGTTTTTGAAGAAGGTTATTGTCAGAGCACCTTCTGGTTGATACAAGTTTCTCACGCCAGTGAGAAAGAGCAGATCCGTGGGGGAACGTCTGCTCACCAAAGCGGCCGCCTGGCCGCTTTTTTTTTATGCTTTTCGAAGAATCCTCCGGGAATAGGGCACACAATAGCTAGCCATATGGGTCCCGAGGGGCCGGTGTCGTGGCAAAGGCAGTACGCCGCAGCTCCTTCCCCGGCGATGGGTATAGGTATCGAAACCGGAGCCGCTATCGTTATCGAAAACCTGGTGCCGGTTTCAACCCCGGGGCATATGGCGCTCCTGACGGGCCCGATGGGGAGGGATTGATCGGAAAAAAAGCGTTGGCCCCGGCAAAAGGCGGAAATATTATTATCTATTTTTCGTTACTATGCTGTATAGCTGCTTCGATGAACCTTTTTCCCCGCGCCGGTCGCGGAAGGATTGATGGATGGCGCGTTTCAGGGTGGGGGATCCCATCGTCTACCATAAGCCCAAAAGCTCGGCATCCCCTGGTCCGAGGGCCAGGGAGGTCTATCCTCTCGCGAACGGGGAGCATTACCACTATGTCGTGGACAAATACTGGAAGGTGACATCAGTCAACAGCGACGGCACAATCGAGGTGGTTACCCGAACGGGTAAAAAGCATATCCTGACAGCCAGCGACCCGAACATCAGCAAAGCCCACCCGCTGCAACTGCTGTTGCACAGGAAGCGTTTCCCTGAATGACCCTGTCCTGCCCTTCGGTCACTTCTCCCCTTCTCCGACAGGTTCCGATCCGGTTCGCAGGTGCTTGACATCGGTATCGAACCAGAGCGGTTTTTCGTTTCGAAGCATGCTTGCCACTACCTGGAATTCCGCAGGATCGGTGAACAGGTGATTCTCGATCAGCAGGTTGCTCGAGTCGTACAGGGCGATCCTGCCCTTGTGGCCGGTCAGGTCCCATCTGCTGTAGTAGCTTGCGACGAGGATGTTTGCCATTTCGTTTCTCCATTGTCTTTCCTGCCGGTTCGCTTCGGCAAGGGTTACGGGAGCGCCTATCGGTCGCTGAAGATCGCATCGTGACGCGAAGCCCAGCCCCTGGTGGCCTTCTCGCCAGAGGGCAGTATCGTTTCGGGGGAGAGGACCGCGCCGTTGAGGTTCGCGCCGGTCAGCGTTGCCCCGGTCAGGTTTGCGCCCTTGAGCGATGCATGGTCAAGGTTCGCGTCGAAGAGGGATGCTTTGCTGAGGTTGGCGCCGTCAAGGTTCGCTCCGTGGAGAACCGCCCCGAAAAACAGCGCCCCGGCCAGGTTCGCGTTGGCAAGCTGGGCACCCTCCAGGTAAGCCCGGTCGAAATTGGCCCCGGCCAGCTCCGCCCCCTTCAGGTTTGCCCGCACCATATCCGCCTTGTGGAAGTTCACGCCATTGAGCATCGCGCCTTCGAGGTTTGCCCCGTTCAGGTTCGATCCCGAGAAGTCTGATCCCGAGAGCGTCGCCTTGCGCAGGTCGACCTCCCTGAGGTCGGTATCCCCCAGCTTCTCCTCCTTCAGCTCGATCTTCATCTCCGGGTTGGAGCTCCTCATGGTGTTCCAGGCCTTTACCTCCTTGATTTCGGGGCCATTGGCCGGCTGGGTGTGAAGCTTGCCCGCAGGAAGCTCTTTGGCGGGTGATGCCGGTGCAGGTTCGACGGGAGGGACGAACACCGGCGGAGGGGCGTCCGCTTCCCTGCTGAAACGTGCATCGTGCCTGCCCGCCCATGAGCCGTCTGCGGCCTGGCCTGACGGCAGGATGGTATTGTTCGATACCCTGGCGTCTTTCAGCGATGCGAGTTCGAGAAATCTGGACCTGGTCAACAGGGCGCCTCTGATGTCCGTACGCTCAAGGTCGGCTTCGAACAGGTTCGCCTCCTCCATGTTCGCCTTGCGCAGGTCGGCTCCGGCAAGTTTCGCCCACCTGAGGTTCGCCCAGGCGAGGTTGGCGCCGGCTAGCCGTGCCTCCTCCATGAATGCGCCGTTCATGACGGCATCCTTCATCCATGCGTTCGTCAGGTCTGCGCCCTTCATGTTCGCTTTTTTCAGGTAGGCCATGGAGAGGTTAGCCCTGCTGAGGCTCGAGTGGTTGAGGTTTGCGCCGCTCAACTCCGCCTTCGAGAGGTTGGCCCCGGAAAGGTCGGCGTTTTCGAGCCGGGCGTTCTCGAGGTTTGCTTTCGACAGGTCGATCTTCCTGTCGGGTCGCGCCGCCCTCATGGCGTTCCATTCGGCAACGCTTTTCTGGAGGAGGTTGAGCTGGTCCCGGTCGAATGCGCGTGCCGTCGAGAAGAGGGCTGCGGAGAGGGCGATCGGAAGCAGGGGGCGCAGGTGTTTCGGCATGTTCATGTTCGTGTGGCGTTCTGTGGAGGGGAGCGTGGGGTGGCGACCTTCAGGAAAGTTACGTAAAAGGGGGGAGAGAACCTTGCGTCGAAAGCTCGGGTACCATTGGAAACGGAAGGGGATGCCTCTGCGTTTTCCAAAGAAAAGGAAGTTACTGATCATACGGAAAAAGGAGGCGTTATGGATACCGGCAAGAGTTTCGGCGGCGTGGTGCTGGTTGCAGGGGCAACCGGACGGACAGGCAGCTGGGTCGTCAGGCGGCTGCTTCATTACGGCATCCGGGTACGGGTGCTGTCGCGGTCAATTCGTAAAGCGCAGGAGCTTTTCGGCACGGAAGTCGATGTGGCCGTCGGGCGGGTGCAGGACCGGGAAGCGGTGGCAAGGGCCGTCACCGGATGCGAAGCGGTCATCTCCGCCCTTGGTTCGAGCACGATCAGCGGGGAGTCGTCGCCCGGAGAGGTCGATCGCGACGGCACCATCCTGCTCATCGACGAAGCAGCCAGGGCGGGGGTCAGGCATTTCGCCATGGTGAGCTCCATTGCGGTGACGAAGTGGTTCCATCCGCTCAACCTGTTCGGCGGCGTGCTCTCGATGAAGCTTGCCGCCGAGAACCATCTCCGCGAAGTGTTCGGCCGTGAAGGGCGTTCCTACACGGTTATCCGCCCGGGAGGGCTGAAGGACGGCGAGCCGCTGCAGCACCGGCTTCGTGTGGACCAGGGGGACAGGATATGGAACGGCTGGACCAACAGGTCGGACGTTGCGGAGCTGGCCGTGCTGTCGCTCTGGGCTGGCAAGGCCAGGAACCAGACTTTCGAGGTGGTCAGCGAGGCCGAGGAGCCGCAGGAGAGCCTCGAAGGATGTTTCAAACGCCTGGCCGGCTGATGGACAGATACAAAAACAGAGAGGGCATGTCGCAGGACATGCCCTCTCTGTTTTTGATGGAGCGTCTACCGGATCATGCGGGCTTTCGTGCCGGGAACAGGCTTCCGATGGCGTTGAGCATGAACACGAATCCGGATTGCGCCGTCGATACCAGGGCTCCTGCAAGGCTGCCCATGACCTTCAAGGGCGCAACGGCGATGGGCACCATCGCGTTCAGGAGCGTTCCCCCGGCGGAGGTTACGACCCCTACGGCCATGCCTGCAGCCGTTCCCGCCAGGTTGACCGATGCTGCAAACAGCTCGGCCATGGTTCTGGAAAGCGTGACGGTTACCGGCGTCAATGCCTCGATGCTCTTCACCGCCAGGTTGACCTGAATTGCTCCCAGGTCTGCCAGGCTTTGTGCCGCAGCGGCTATCGGTTGCGCTGGCTTGATGTTTGCCTCATTTGCCATGATGGTCTCCTCTTGTTCTGTTTTAGAAGCAACAACAGGGACAGGAGGTATTCCCTTCCTCAATGTACTCAATTGCAGCACGGCCATCAACAGGCTGTCGATGATGCGATCACTCCATGAGTTTCAGGCTCATGAGCAGCTCCTGGCCGCTGAACGGTTTTTTCAGGGTTGCGTTCGCGCCGAGCGCGTCGGCGAGCACGAGGTAGTTTTCCGGGCCGACCTTGCCTCCACCGGAGATGGCCATGATTTTGACCGAGGGGTTCAGTTTCCTGACCTCGACGATGGTTGCGATCCCCTCCTTCTCCGGCATGATCAGGTCGGTGATGATCGTGTTGATATCCCGCTCCTGCTGAAGCACCTTCAGGCCTTCTGCACCGTTTTCGGCCTCGAAAACGGTATGGTTTTCGCGCTTCAGCGTGGTGACGATGAACTTCCTGACCGAAGCATCGTCGTCGATGACGAGTATTTTCATTATGGTAGCTGTTGATGGTTGTTGTCAAAGAGGAGTTCATTGACCGTGGAGGCAAGCAAGGCAAGCTTCACCGGCTTTTTCAGCAGCTTGCTGATCCCGTAACGGTTGAGGGGCATGGTATATTCGATGTTCTTGCCGTATCCGGTCATCATGATGACGGGGATGTTCGGGTTTGCCTTTCGAAGCTCCCCGGCGAGCTGCAGTCCGGTCATTTCGGGCATGGTAAGGTCGGTGATGACCAGGTCGAACCTTGCAGGATCCTCCATGAAAAGCTGGAGCGCTTCGATGGGGGAGCTTTTGGCTTCGACGGAGAAGCCGAGTTTGCCCAGCATGATGGTCATCATCTGGATCGCGGGCTTCTCGTCGTCGACGAAGAGGATGTGCCCGCTTCCTTTTGCCGGGAGCGGATCGATGCGCTGACCCGTGCTTTTTTCATCGATCACCGGCAGGTAGACGCAGAAGGTCGTTCCTTTCCCGGGAACGCTTTCGACCGTGATCTCGCCGTTGCAGCTGACGATGATCCCGTGGACGACCGACAAGCCGAGCCCCGTCCCCTTGTCGACCGACTTGGTCGTGAAGAAGGGTTCGAACACCCGCTCCATCGTGGATTCATCCATCCCGCTGCCGGTATCCGAGACCTTCAGGCAGATATGCCGGTTTCTTCGAAGGTTGGGGAGGGCCTTCAGCATCTTTTCGTCAGGTACGGTTTCGTTCAGCTCGATGCGGAGCGTCCCGCCGGAGGTTTCCATGGAGTGGAACGCATTGGTGCAGAGGTTGACGATCACCTGATGGATCTGGGAGGGGTCGGCCAGCACGTTGCCGCATCCCTTGTCGATATGCTGGTTGATGGTGATGGTCGACGGGATGGATGGGCGAAGCAGTTTGAGGGCTTCGCTGACGATAGCCTGCACGCTGACCGGGGCTTGCTTGCTATCCTGGGCCCTGCTGAAGGTCAGGATCTGTGAGACCAGGTTCTGTGCCCTTTCAGCAGCGAGCATGATTTCGGTGAAATATTCGTGGACCGGATCCCCTTCATTGATGCTGATCGTCCCCATCTCGGCGTAACCGAGGATCGGCGTGAGGATGTTGTTGAAATCGTGGGCGATGCCGCCGGCAAGCGTTCCGATGGTCTCCAGGCGCTGGGATTTCCGGAGCTGCGACTCGAGCCGCTGCTTTTCATTCTGGGACTCGACCCGGCTGGAGATGTCGAACAGGATGCCGTCGATGCCGGTGAAGGTGCCGTCCGGGGAGAACGAGGAGCTTTTACGGTCCTCGATCCAGTGAATACCGCCGTTCCTGTCGATGATCCGGTAAGCGAGGGTTTCCGAATTTTTTCCCGAACGCATGCGGATATCCGATTCGATGAAGGCGTGACGGTCATCGGGATGCAGCATGGCCATCGTTTCAAAGAGGTCGCTCGCGTACTCCTCCGGTGAAAAGTCGGGCATAGAGCCGGGGTGCAGCGAGAGCGTCTCGACCCCCTTGCTGCTGATCCGGTAGACGGCGCCGGGGATGTTGTCGATCAGGCTCCTGAACTCCTCGGTGATCCGTCTCTGGACCTCAATGTTCCTGAGGGCCTCCTCCGCCGTTTTCGTTTCGCTCAGGTCGACGAACATGCCGCTCGCCCCTGCGGTTTTCCCGTTCCTGACGATCGGCATGCTGTAGAAGAGTGCTGGGAACAGGCTGCCGTCCCTGCGCATGCAGGTGTATTCGTTGTTGCCGGGAAGCCCGCCCTTGTCCTCGATAATGGTCTGCAGGTACTCGGAGAACCTTCCGCGCTCCTCTTCGATGCAGAGGGCCGCAGCGTGCAGCCCGCCCGCCATCTCCTTCTGGGAATAGCCGAAAGCTTCGTTGCAGATACGGTTGGCATAGGTGATTTTCCGGTCGCTGTCAACTTCAAAAAGCGGCAGGGGCAGCAGTTCGGTGAGCCCCCGGAACTGCTGCCGGTTTTCAATAAGGTCCTGCTGCGACCTGACGAGATCGGAGATGTTCCTGCTGATGCCGAACAGCACCGGCTTCTTGTCCCAGACCCCTTTGGTGACCTTGGTGTCGACCGGTACAAGCGCCCCGCCGGTCGTAACCAGTGGAACCTTGCATGAGGTCTCCGTGCCGTTGATCATCTTCCCGATCGTCAGTCGTGCTTCATCCTGGCGATCAGCCGGGTGGAAGTCGACAACATGCCGGCCCTCGGCTTTGCCGGGCTTGTAGCCGAGGGTTTTCCCGACGGCGGCGTTCGTCGCGATGACCTTGCCGTCCATGCCGACGATGAACAGGAGGTCGTCGATGGTATTGAACAGCGATTCGAGGTTGTTCTTGGTTTCCGCTACCTGCTGCTCATGGCGGGCATGCATGATGGCATCCCCGATATGGGCGACGATGGTCTCCAGCCCTTTCCTGGCTATGCCCGGAAAGCTCGAATAACGCCTCGACGCCAAATTGAGGCAGGCGACCACCTCGCCGCGGTGGCTTACCGGCAGGATGGCGATGGTTTCGAGTTTCTCGATCCGTCCCGGTGATTTGTCCGGCAGGTCGAGGACGCTGTAACTCGAGTAGATCGGTTCGCCCTTGAGGACCAGGCGCCCGTTTTCCGAGTCGATGGGGTAATGCTGCGTAATGGCGATAAAGTCGGGTGAAAGTCCCTGTTGATATGCCAGGGAGAGTGCCGTCCTCTCTTCGTCGATCATGTAGATCCCGCCGGAATCCATGCCTGAGAGCTCCAGGGCGGTCGTCAGGATGGCGGCAAGGGTCTCCTTGAAGCAAGAGGCCGAGCTAAGCCTGATGGCCAGGTCGAGTTCGGCCTGGATGACCTTCTCTATCTTCTGGCGATGCAGCGCGTTGGCGATGACCCCGCCGGCCAGCTTCAGGACCGAAACCGTATCAGGCTGCCAGTTCGATGTGTTTCGGACGGCGTCGAAGCCGATGTAGCCGAACGGTATGGATCCTGTCGACAGCGGTATCACGATCAGCGACCGGATGTCCTGTGCTTCAAGGATCTCCTTCTCGGCCGAGGCTTCTTCCGGCAACTGGTCGACCCGGGGGATATGGATCACCTGGTCACTCCTGATCTGCTTCATCCACCAGGGAAAGAGCTCTGTCGGGAGATTCTGGAGCTGGTCGATCTGCGGTTCGATCCCCTTGGCGCACCACTCGTGGGTGTTGTCCATCAGGTGCAGGTCGTCGGTGAAGAGGAAGACGTAAGCTCGGTCGGCTTGCACCTGTTCGCCGATCAGCCGCAGGGTCTCCTGCACCATATCGTCGATCTGGTCTGCCGGCAGGTTGCTGAACCTGTTCGCGATGTCCGTCGTCAGGCGCTCGAAGGCCCTGCTGGCGGCTAGTTTATCTTCGGCCTTCTTCTTTTCGCTGATCTCCTGGTGGGATCCGATCATCCGTACCGGATAGCCGTCGGCATCCCGCTCGAACACCTTTCCCCGGTCGAGGACCCAGATCCAGTGCCCCTTTTTGTGGCGCATCCGCACTTCCATCTCGTAAAGCTCGGTTTTTCCGTCGAAGTGCTCCATGAGGAGGCGGTTCGAGAGCTCCAGGTCGTCGGGATGGCAGTGCTCCTGCCACAAGTCGATGGTCGTATCGCCGAGCTCCTCAAGATCGTAACCGATGATTGATGCCCAGCGTTCGTTTACCCGGATCTTTCCGGTTTTGACATGCCACTCCCAGTACGCGGCCCTGGTCGCGTCGAGCGCCATCGACAGGTCCGCTACTGACCGCTCTGCAGCTGAAAGCCGACGTTCAAGCTCGGCAATACGTTCCTGAAGGGGCATATCGGATGAGGGGGCGTGTTTGTTGAACGGTGTTTCTGTTGGTGTTGTGGGCATTATTGAAACTGTGGTCCCTGTGTTGCAGGACGATCGGCAGGGGGACTTCTGCCGTCAAATGGTCAAAATTGATGATATGCATCCAGGGTTCCGATGCCGGCCCGCAAGAGCCGCCTGCTGCTTGCCGGGGCCTGCTCAGCGCTGGATGTTTTCAAGGGCGTTCAGCAGCTCCTTCCTGCCGAACGGCTTGCTGAGGGTCGCGTTCGCACCCAGGGCTCGCGCAAGGTTGAGATAATTTTCCGGCATGCAGATGCCGCCGCCTGAAATGGCCAGGATCCTGATTCCGGGGAAATCCTTCCTGATTTCGGCAATCGTTTCGATTCCCTCCTTCTCGGGCATGATCAGGTCGGTGATGATGATGCCGATCTCCGGGGATCGCTCCAGGACTTTCATGCCCTCGACCCCGTTGGCGGCCTGACGGGTATCGTAGCCCTCATCCTCGAGGATGTCGCAGATCATTTGCCGGATATCCTCCTCGTCTTCGATGACGAGAACGGCTGTAAATGGTTTCATGGCCGGTGCGCTCGCGTTTCGGATGGACAGTGCCTGGATTGCTGTGCTACTTGTAAGATAAAAGATTGGGGGGAAAAAGCGCTATCGACGGTTGAACGGCTGCCTTCCGGAAAGAAGGGCTTCCACCCCCAGGGTGGCCGCAAGGTTGACCAGCACGGAGGCCGCGATGTACCAGGTCCATGCCAGGCCGAGCAGCTTGAGCAGGAAAACGATCAGCATGCTGGCGACCAGGCCGGTGCCGAGGCTTGCCGTGCTGAACGGCCGGCCGCTCCTGGAGAGCAGGAAGAGCCCCAGCAGGCCGCCGTAGGTGAACGAGGCGATCTCGAGTCCGAGCATCACGATCGCCTCGTTGCGCGAGTCGAACAGCGGGGCGATCGCGACCAGCAGCACCGCCCAGGCGAGGCTGATCAGCCTCGAGGTGCCGAGCGTCGCCTTTCCTGCCATCAGGTCGTTGACCGTCGAGGAGGCCAGCGAGTTGATCGCCGAACTGTGGGTGGACATTGCCGCCGAAAGCACGCCGGCGACGAGCAGCCCCTTCAGCCCGGTCGGGAGCTGGTGGACGATGAAGTTGGCGAACTCGCGGTCCTTCGGTATCGGAGCCCCCTGCATGAAGAGCCAGATCATCGATCCGGCAAGCAGGAAGACCGAGAACTGGAAGAGCACGAAAAAGCCGCTGCCGACCATGGCCCTTCGGGCTGCCGGGAGGTTTGCGCAGCCGAGCACCCGCTGCACCATCATGTGGTCGACGCCGTGCGAGCAGAGCGACAGCAGCGCCCCTCCGAAAAAGGCCCCGACAAACGCGAGCGGGTTGGTGAGGATGTGGCTGTCAGGGTTGATGACCCGAAGCTTTCCGGCGGCCTCGAGCTTCAGGAGCAGCTCCGGCAGCGGGATGCCCATGGTGTGAAGGATGAATCCGATCGACAGGAGGCCGCCGGCGAGGTAGAGCCCGAACTGGAAGCTTTCGAGCCAGACAACCGCCTTGATGCCGCCGAAGAGCGTGTAGACGAGCGTGACCAGGCCGATCACGACGATCGAGACGGGGAGCGGCCATCCGGTCACCACCTCGACGATCGCCCCGGCGGCGAAGAGCCTGAGGGCATCCCCCAGCGTCCGGGTGACCAGGAAGACGCCCGAGGCCACCTTCTGCATCCGCTGGCCGAAGCGGATGCCGATCACCTGGTAGATGGAGTTGACCCCGTGCGCAAAGTAGAGCGGCAGGAGGATCGTGCTGACCAGGATCCTGCCGACGATGTAGCCCATCGCCAGCTGGAGGAAGGTCCAGTCGCCGCGGTAGGCGAGGCCGGGCACGCTCACGAAGGTCAGCATGGAGGTCTCCGAGGCCACGATCGAGAACATCGAGGCGATCCACGGTAGCTTGTGCCCGCCGAGGAAGTAGTCCCCGGTGCTCTTGTTGCTCCTGCCGTGCCAGAGGCCGAACAGGGTGTTGGCGGCGAGGAAGAGCAGGACGATCGTGAGGTCAAGCGGCTGCATGTGTTGGGCCTCTTTTTGGCGTTTCGGTTCTTTCTGGGTGTGCCGGGATCAGGCGTCGTACAGGTGGTAGTTCGGCTTTATCGCCGCGAATCCGGCTTCGTCATGCGTCCATGACGTGAGGATCGAATCCGGCGGAGCCCCCTGCAGGATCATCGTCCGGATGGCGCTGCTGCCGGCGAGCAGGTCGAAGGCCGGGATAGCGTCGTTGAACTCGTAGACCCCATCGAGGAAGCGCATCCGGTCGGGGTAGAGCTCCCTGATGGCGCAGGTCATGGCGACGCCGGTCGCGAAGGGCCTGAACCGGGCGTGGTCGGTCACGTGCAGGTAGATGCCCCCGACCACCTCGTCGCGGTACTTGTGGAAGGTCGGCCTGAACCAGGTCGGCCGGAACACGACACCATCAAGGGGCATCGACTCCAGGCAGGCAGCAAGCTCGAAGGGATCGATGAAGGGGGCGCCGCTCGTCAGGAACGGGGTGGTCGTGCCACGGCCCTCAGACACGTTCAGCCCCTCGAAGAGGCACATGCCAGGGTAGACTTCGGCGACCGCGAACGAGGGCATGTTCGGCGAAGGGGGCACCCAGGGAAGCCCTGTTTCCGGGAAGAGCATCGACCGGCTCCACCCCTGCATCGGTACGACGCTGAGATTGATATCAAGCTTTTTGTAGTCGCGGTAGAAATGGGCGATCTCGCCGGCGGTAAGCCCGTGCCGCACCGGTACCGGCATCACCCCGACGAAGGAGTGGCAGGCAGGATCGAGCAGGGGGCCTTCGATCATCTCCCCGCCCAGCGGGTTCGGGCGGTCGAGCACCATGACCTCGATGTCGAGCCCCTGGGCCGCCTCCATGAAGAGCGCGAGGGTGTTGACATAGGTGTAGTAACGCGATCCGATGTCCTGGATGTCGAAGAGCACCAGGTCGAGCCCCTCGAGCTGCGACCGGTCGGGCAGGAGCGACTGCTCCGAACTGCCGTAGAGGCTGACGATTTCGCATCCGGTGCCCGGCTGGCTTTCGACGGCGATCTGGTCCTGCTCCGTCGAAAAGAGCCCGTGCTCCGGCGAGAAGATCCGCGTCAGGCGGATTCCCTGGCGTTCGAGGAGGTTCCACGAGTAGCCGATCCCCGTGGAGACCGAGGTCTGGTTGGCGATGAGCCCGATCCGTCGGTTCATGCAGGGGGCGGGGTCCTGGAGCAGTCTGTCGAGTCCGTTGAGCACCATACTGAAGTTGTTTGCTGGTGAGGCCGGTTTCAGAGGGGGAGCACCCATCCCGGGCCGGCGATCGAGTCCCTGATGCGAGAGCCCTCTGCGACGACCGTGTCGGGAAGCAGCACGGAGTGCTCCACTTCGGCTCCTGCGCCCACGACGCAGCGGTCGCCGACGACGGCATCGCAGATGCGGGCACGGGAGTGGATCGATGCAGTCGCCGAGAGCATGCACGGCCCCATGCCTACACGGCGCAGCATCCGCTCCCCGAGTCCAAGGATACGCAAATTGTCGTCGAGGTTCGCCCGGGAAAAGTTCTGCAGCGTGCCGATATCCTGCCACACCCCCCCGTGTTCGTGGAAGCCTAGCCCCTCGTGGTCGATGAGTCCGGTGAAGCCGGTGTCGACGATGCTGGAGAACTCCTCGCTGAGATACCTGAAGACGGCCGGGCCCAGGACCGCCGTGCCGGTGTAGATGAGCTGCGACAGGAGCCCGGTGCCGCGCATGTTCCTGAAGTCGAGCACCAGCCCGTCCCTGACGCCGACCTGGCCGATCTGGGGCGCGAGCGGGGTTTCGTGCAGCACGAGCGTGCCGCCGAGGCCGCTCCGGCGGTGGTGGGCAACCACTGACGCCAGGTCGATGTCGCTGATGATGTCGCTGTTGATCAGCAGGAAGTCGCCATCGTCGAGCAGGTGTTCGCACTTCTTCAGCCCCCCGCCCGTCCCGAGGATCGTCGGCTCCTCGGAGAGCAGCACCTCGAGGCTGCCGAAGTCGTGCAGGTCGAAGAATCGCCTGAGGCTGTCGGGGTGGTGGTGGATGTTGACGATCGCCCTCCTGAATCCCGCTTCCTTGAGCAGGAAGAGGGTGTAGCAGATGCTCGGGACGTTGAGGACCGGCACCAGCGGCTTCGGGGTGGTATCGGTCAGCGGCCGGAGCCTGGTGCCGAACCCTGCGGCGAGGACGAAGGCGTTCATCGGACGAAACGGCTGATGAGGGGATCAAGGAGCCTTCCTGCCGCCGACAGTTCGGGGCGTGCCTCGATGTAGCCGGGCAGGAACGCCACGGTCGGGGCGATGCTCCGCTCGAAAGTCGCGTTGCCGACCACCGAAACCTGGTAGCAGAAGGTGCCGAGCGCTTTCACGTTCCGCTGGAAGGCCATGAGGTCGAAATACCGGAGGTACTCTTCGAGCCCCATCGAGAGCAGCCCCCGTTTTTCGAGCTCGCCGAAGTGGTACTGTTTGAGGGTTTCCACCATCGATGGGTCGAGGTGCACATAGGAGTCCCGGAGGAGCGACACGGCGTCGTACTGGGGCAGGCCGAGCCGGGCGTCCTGGAAGTCGATGACCACGGGTTCGTCCCCGAACAGCATGATGTTCCTGCTGTGGAAGTCGCGGTGGTTGAGGACGAAGTGCTCGGGGCGCACCAGGAGCGAGCTGATCGCCTCGAACTCCTCCCTGAGCCGGAGGATCGACGCCTCGTCGAGCAAGCCGGCGAAGAGCCCCTGCAGGGCGTGCCGGATGAAGAAGTCGAACTCGAACATCAGCTTCTCGTGGTCGAAGCTCAGCGAGAAGGGCTGGGAGCCGTCGGGTGCTATGGCCTGGATCCTCACCAGGATGTCGATGACCTGCCGGTACCTGGCGGCGAGCGCATCGGTACCCAGGGTTTCCACTTCGTCCTGGAGCATCCTGTCGCCGCAGTCCTCAAGCAGCAGCAGCCCGTCCCGGCTGTCGACGGCTACCACCTCCGGGACGCGGACGCCGGCGCCGGCCAGCAGCCTGCCGACGGCCAGGAAGGGGTAAGCTTGATGGGGTTTGCCCCTGAATGCGGGATCGATGCAGGCGACCAGGGTGCCTGAGGGACGGAAGAGCCTGAAGTACTGGCGGTTCGAGGCATCGCCCTTGATCCTGGTGATCTCGATCTCCTTGCGCTCCTCTTCAGGGAGGAGACGGGCGATCAGCTGGTGGGTTTCCATGTTCGGGAGAACTTCTGGTGCGTTCGGCAGACCGGTGCGGACAGATAAAAAAAAAGCACCTTACGCTCACACGTAAGGTGCTTTTGGTTCAGGCGGTAGCCTTACTTTTTCGGTGCGATGGCAGCAGAGACGCTCTGGAGCATCTGGTTGGCGGCGTTCGCGACGTTGCCGATCAGGTCGGTAGCGGTCTTGGCGAGCGGCTCGGCAACGCTGACGAGGGTCTTCAGGGCGTTGTTGGCCAGGTCGAACTGAAGCTGGAACAGTTTGCCGAAGCTGTCGGTGACGGTGCTCACTGCTGCGTTGAGATCGAAGTTTCCGTTTGACATAATGGTATATGTTTTGATGTTGTTGAAAGCACGAAGAGAAAATCTTGGCCCGAAGGCAGGCTTTCGGTTTAACAAAAGCTAATATATTTTCTTAAGCTGCGCAAATGAAAACGTGATGCGTGCGTGTTCGTCTCGAGATGGCCGACATCTCGCCGTGGAAAGGGAGTCGGGTATGTCCACCTTGTCGCAGCCCTCGTTCTGGAGGCTCTTCGGCTTATTTTCCCTGGGATTTGCCGATGAACCTGTTGAGCAGGAGCACGGAGACGATGCCCATGATGAAAAAGCCCAGGGGGGCGAAGATCGTGGTATAGTTGAATGCGTCGGCCATAAACATGGATGTTGATGATGAGTGTGTCGGCGGTTGCCAGGTAACAATTATAAGAAATTTATCGATATCCCTGACGAACCGATTCGGGGGTTTCGTGTGAGGCTTGTTGCCGGGGGGGCTGCTGCAGGGAACTGTAGGTTTGCCCGGTGTGTTCATGAAAGGCGTTTCATCAAGTTTTACCCATTGATCAATCATGGAAGTTGTCGGGAGAAGCCAGGCGAAGGTAATCGTGGAGTCGTGCCTGCACGACTCGGTGACCTATTTTTCCGAGCATGAGCGGATTCTCAGGTGCAATCCGTACTGCGCCAATGTGATTCACCTGAAGGAGCATGGGGTTTACCAGTGGGTGTTCCAGGTCAACGATCCGCGTGACAACCCGATCACCGCGATCTTTTTCGTGCGGCAGGACGAAGAGCAGCTCGGGAAATCCGGTACCACGCCTGCCGGGCCGTTGGCGCCGGAAGCGCCGGTCCCTGCCGGGACCGTCCATGGAAAATGCATCAGGTGGAGCAATGCCGAGGCGGTCCCTGATATCCACCTGCCGGGGGAGAACCCCTTCGTAGGCAAGGCCGATACCAGAATCTGCCTCTACCATCTCGACGACGGCCGGACGGAGGTCCACTTCGAGACCGACATCACCCTCGACTTCACCCTTACCTTCCCGCTGAACCTCATGCCAGAGGGGATCCTGAAGTTCATGACCGAGGCGATCATGTCAAAGATCATGCAGCAGGCCACCGAAAGCATGCTCTGCCAGGTCCAGGCGGATATCTGCTGCACCTCTCCGCAGCTCTCCTCGAGCGGCGAAGCGGGCTGAGGGCCACCGGCGCTCCCTGCGGACCCGTAGTTGATGGCGAAAAGTCCCGTCCCGTTCGCCATCCTTGCCGGCAGCGCTATCGGTACCGAAATTGCTATCGAAATCCCTGCCGAACCCGCTCTCGATCTTGAAAGCCGAGGCTTGCCTCGTCCTCATCACCCATCCTCATCACCCCCTCCTCCGTGCTGCCCTAAAGAACGGGTTGCACGAAGTTTTTCTTTTTTGTAAATTAATACCCATGGGGGGTATGGGTATTCTGCCTCGCTCTCGGAAGTGGCGCGATACCTCACCTTAATAATGGAGGTCCATATGGACGATGTGATACTGCGGCTGAAAAAGATAAGCGGGCAGGTGCAGGGGCTGATCAGGATGATCGAACGTGAAGAGGAGTGCGAGAAGGTGGTTACCCAGTTCCAGGCGGTAAAGGCGGCGCTTGAAAACACGTTTTCGCTGGTCCTCAACAGGAACCTGCAGAATTGTCTGAGCCGGCATGACGCCGAAAGCGTCGAGAAGATTATCAAACTGATTTCAAAACACTGAAGACATGAAGGCAACCAGAAGGGCCGTCGCCCTGATCGCGGCAGGGATCGCGTTTTCCGTCAACGCGGAAGCCGCTACCGTGAAGCTCTCCCTCGACGATGCGCTGAAGATGGCGCATGACCGCAACACCGCGCTCAAGGCGGCGAAAGCGAGGGTCGACCAGGCAGACGCGATGATCGTGCAGAGCCGGCAGGCCTACCTGCCGAAGGT
>OMIK01000005.1 GCA_900299075.1 Chlorobi bacterium Chlorobi_1 | reverse complement strand
GCATCGCCCCGACCGGCGAGGACGGCATCTGGAAACTCGACCGCCCCCGGCCGCTGGTCAACGACCAGAACGCGGCCCTGCTCGGCGGCGTCTCGGGCCACGCCGGCCTCTTCACCACAACGGGGGACCTGGTGAAGTTCGTGAAGATGCTCATGAACGGAGGAGCGCTGGAAGGAAAACGGTACGTGGAGGCCTCGACGGTGGCGGCGTTCCTGGAGAGAGGCGATGCATCGCGAGCCCTCGGCTGGGACCTCGTGACACCGGGCGGCAGCTCGTCGGCCGGCTCGAAGTTTTCAGCCTCTTCGTGGGGGCACCTCGGCTTCACCGGCACCAGCATCTGGGTCGATCCGAAGCGCCAGCTCGCCGTCATCCTGCTCAGCAACCGCGTCTGGCCCAGCCCCGCCAACATCAAAATCCGCAAGTTCCGCCCCCTCATCCACGACACCGTCGTCGACGGCATCGACGCTCAAGGTCGCTGAGCCATCCCCTGCCCCCAAGAAATGCGAAATACTTCTTTCGCGAGCGGTTCGAGGGCAAGGCGGACGGAGCGCAGAAACCGGAATTCTTCAGCAGGGTTTCAACCCTGCGGACATTCGAATACTTTCACATTCGAATAGCCCCGGGTTTCAACCCGGGGAACACGAGGTTTTCGTGCACCGCCCAACGCCGCCATCGAATCGCGCAGCAGATGAACGAGGCAACCTACGCGAAGAGCCCCTGCATCGGCACGATGGGAAGGGCTTTTTGCCGCAGGGACTCCTTGGCGGCGATGGCGTTTGCCGCCATGCGGCCGGTGAAGGCGGCCGCCTCCATGAGGAATACCGGCGCCTCGGTGCCCACCCAGTCACCCGCGAGGAAAAGGTTGGAGAAGGGGGTCTCGACGCCCGGGCGCGAGGCGTGGTCGCCTGGCGCCCAACGCGAGAAGTTTGACTGCATCATGAAGATCTCGTGCAGGATCTTCGCGTCCCGGCTCTCCGGGAACATCTCGTGCAGCTCGCGGAGCATCGTGTCGCGGATCTCCTGCTCCGGACGGACATCCTGGGGAGCGATGGCATAAGCGTGCAGTTCGGCCACGCACCCCCCGCTCCTGCGGGCCCAGGAGGCGAAGGGCTCCTGGAAGCTCGAGTAGAGGGAGATCGAATCGGTGTAGCTGTACCCCGAGACCGTGTAGAAGGGGAACTTCGCCGATCCCAGCGGACGGTCGAGCCAGACGCGCCACACCGCATAGGGGTCGGCTTCGCCCAGCGAGGCGACCTGCCGGCCGAACTCGGGGTTCACTGCCCCGGCGCCTCCGAGCAGCGCCCTGGTTCCACGGACGTCGGAGGCCACGACGCAGTAGTCGCACGGCAGGGGCTCGGGAGCGGCCGCAACCGCCGGAGAAGCATCTGCCGTCCCTCGCTCCAGCACGAGGAGCCCACCATCCTCTCTGACCTGCAGCGCTGCCAGCGGAGCCTTGGGGGGGCCGCTGACGGGAACGCCTTCGGCGTCGAACCGTCCGGCATGGCAGGGGCAGAGGAAACCGCCCGAAGCCGCGTCGGGCTTGACCGGGCACCCCATGTGCGTGCACCGGGCATCGAGGGCGGCCCAGGAGTCGCCTCGGCGGCCCAGGAGCAGCGGGTCGCCGGTTTCGGACTGCAGCTCGAGCCATCCCGAGGCCGGCACCTTCTCCCGCTCGATCGTCGCAGCCACCTCCGGTTCGCCACCCGATGCCCCCTCCAGCCGGACGGAGGCGACCTGGCCGCCCTGCAGTTCCAGGCCGGCCACGCGACTCCCCTTCAGCACCTTCACCCCCAGGGAGCGGAGTTTGCGCTCGAGGGGATCGACGAGGGCACTCATGCAGTCCTTCGTGGTGATCCTGAAGCCCAGCCCTTCGGGGCTCCCCATGAAGTAGAAATGGAAGTAACGCATCGCCTCGGCCGCCGAGAGCACCTCCATGCGGTTCATGGTGGCGTCGGCGAAGGGGTGCAGTACCGTGTCGACGAACGCTGGAAGCACCTCGCCGCGCCGGCAGTAGGTCATGAAATCGATGCGGTCGTACTCCCTGAAGCTCCTGTCGTAGCGGTAGCGGAACAACTCGATGAGCGACGGGAGCCCGCGGTAATCCTTCAGGAAGGAGGCGATGTCGAGCGTGCGGGACTGCTGGACGACGGAGAGGATGTTCAGGGGGAAGAGCTTCGGGGTCTGGCCGAACACCTCGACCGCCTTGCGGTGGAACAGCACGGGATAGCCGGGCGACGGCGTGAAGACGCCGGACCCCACACCGGCCGAGGCGAACATCTCGTTCAGGTTGTAGTACTGGTCGAAGAAGCCGTGGAACCCGTGCTCGACCGGGAAGCGCTCGCCGAGGGCGTCGATGCTCCAGCCGGTCAGCTTGCCGCCCAGCGACGAGGAGGCCTCGACGAGGGTGACCTCGAAGTTCCGCTGCGCCAGCTCCATCGCCGCGCTGATGCCGGCAAGCCCGCCGCCCACCACCACGGCCCGCTTCGGCACCTTCAGCTTCTCCGGAAGGTCGGAGGAGCTATCCGCGGCGCCCTTGCCATAGAGCTCCTTCCTTGGCTGGTAATAACCGATCGCTCCCGCAGACCCGGCAGCGATGACCCCGGCACCGATGCCGGCCTGTTTCATGAAATGACGAATGAACTCGCGACGCTGCATGCTGCTTCGGGAAAGGGATTCATGGCGGATGGTGCCCTCAATACCTATATTTAACAATAATTACCGCATCCGGCAACCCTCAGGCCCTTTCGATGGACAGGCTCCACGCACCGTTCAAGGCATCGATCCGGCAGAAAGCCCTCGAGCTCGGCTTCTGCGCCGCAGGCTTCGCCACGGCCGGACCGCAGGAGGCGGCCATTGATCTGCTGCAGGCAATGATCGACAAGGGGAGGCACGGGGAGATGGGCTACCTTGCAACAGGCCTGCGGGAGCGGCAAGATCCTTCGCAGCTGCTTCCGGGCGTGAAGACGGTGCTCTCCGTTGCCATCGCCGGCCCGGCGCCGGCCGATTGCCGCGACGATGCCGGAAGCTTAAGCTCGCACGCCGCCGTCCCCGACTACCACCGCATCGTCAAGGGCCTGCTGCTCGAACTCCTCGAATACATCCGCGCCACCGTCGGCAGGCCGGTCGATGGTATCGCCTGCGTCGACGGCGCCCCGGTGCTCGAAAAAGCATGGGCCGAATCCGCCGGCATCGGCAGGACAGGCAGGAACACCCTGCTCATCGTGCCCGGCGCCGGCTCGGCGGTCTTCCTCGGCGAACTGCTGCTCGACCTCGACTTCGAACCCGACTCCCCCATCGCAGGGGACCCCTGCGACTCCTGCACCGCCTGCCTCGACGCCTGCCCCACCGGAGCCCTCATCGCCTCAGGAAAACTCGACGCAAGGCGCTGCATCTCTTACCTGACCATCGAGCTGAAACGCGAATTCACCGAACAGGACGCCGCCATGACCGGCTCATGGCTCTTCGGCTGCGATCGCTGCATGGCCGCCTGCCCGCACAACCGGGACAGGAGCGTGCCGCCGCATCCGGCCTTTACCCCGATCGAAGGCATCACGAACCTGACGGCCGAAAAGGTGCTCAACCTCACCGGCTCGACCTTCCGGAAACTCTTCGCCGGCACGACGGTGATGCGCCTCGGCCTGACCCGGCTGAAAAGAAACGCGCGGTCGGTGAAGAGAAAAACCTGGTCGTGATGGACGACGTGGACGATATTGACAGGAATAAAAAAAGGACAGCAGGGACATAAAGGACTAAAGGGACAACAGGAATAGGAATCCTCCCCTGCCGCCGTTGTTGTCCTTGAAGTCCCTGCTGTCCCTGTAGTCCCTTTCTTTCCTCTTAATGCTTGAAGTGCCGCATCCCGGTAAACACCATCGCCAGGTTGTTCGCGTCGGCCGCCTCGATCACCTCGTTGTCGCGGATCGAGCCGCCGGGCTGGATGACGGCGGTCACGCCGGCCTCGGCTGCGGCGAGCAGGCCGTCGGCGAACGGGAAGAAGGCGTCGGAGGCGACCACGGAGCCCTTCAGGTCGAGGCTGACCTCGGAGGCTTTCCAGCGGGCGATCTTCGAGGAGTCGACGCGCGACATCTGGCCGGCACCGACACCGAAGGTGCGGCGGTTCTTGACGTAGAGGATGGTGTTGGACTTGATGTGCTTGGCGATCTTCCAGGCGAACATGAGGTCGTCGAGTTCGGCCTCGGTGGGCTGGCGCTTCGTTACCACCTTGAGTTCATCCCTCGAGACGATCTTGCTGTCCCTGTCCTGCACGAGCATGCCGAACGGGGTCGACTTGTACTCCCAGCCGCCTTTCGGAAGGGCTTTCTTGTGGATGAGCAGCCTGCGGTCCTTCTTCTTCATGAGCATGTCGAGCACGCCCTCCTCGTAGGCGGGGGCGATCAGGATCTCGGTGAAGATCTCGTTGACAGCTTTTGCCGTCTCCATGTCGAGCGGGCGGTTGAAGGCGATGATGCCGCCGAAGGGGGCCTGGGTGTCGGTCGCGAAGGCGCTGTGCCACGCCTCGACGAGGGTCGGGGCCTGGGCGACGCCGCAGGGGTTGGTGTGCTTGACGATGACCACGGAGGGGTCCTCGCCGCGGAACTCCTCGATGATACCGGTCGCGGCGGCGATGTCGAGCATGTTGTTGTAGGAGAGCTCCTTGCCGTGCAGCTTGTCGAAGTAGTCGGCGAACGCACGCACGCCCTCGCCGTCGTTCATCCTGTAGAAGCCGGCATTCTGGTGCGGGTTCTCACCGTAGCGCATGTCGAGCTCGCGTTCGAGTTTTACGGTCATGGTAGCGGCGGCATCCCTCGCGGTACCGGCTGCGGCTGCCATGTAGGCGGCGATGGCCGTGTCGTACTTCGAGGTGAGGGCGAACACCTTGGCGGCAAGCGTGAGGCGGGTGGCGCGGGTCGTGGCGCCGCCGTTGGCCTTCATCTCGGCAAGCACGGTCGCGTAATCGGCCGCATCGGTGATCACGGTCACGGACTCGTTGTTCTTGGCCGCGCTGCGGAGCATGGAGGGGCCGCCGATGTCGATGTTCTCGATGGCATCCTCGAAGGTCACGTCCGGCTTGGCGACCGTGGCTTCGAACGGATAGAGGTTGACGGCCACGAGGTCGATGAACTCGATGCCGTTGTCCCGTGCAGCCTGCTGGTGCTCGGGGTTCTCACGGACGGCGAGCAGGCCGCCGTGGATCTTCGGGTGCAGCGTCTTGACCCTGCCGTCCATGATCTCCGGGAAGCCGGTGATCGTGGAGATCGAGGCGGCATCGATACCGGCATCCCGGAGGGATTTCAGGGTGCCGCCGGTCGAAAAGATCTGGACGCCCATGGAGGCGAGTTCGCGGCAGAAATCGACGATACCGGTTTTGTCGGAAACGGAAACGAGAGCCCGCTTGATGACAGGATCAGACATGTGAAGAGTATTTATTTGGAATTGTGTGGCCGTACGTAAAGGCTGAATTTAACAAAAAAACCGATTTTTCGAGCCGCTTTCGTGCGGGGCGCCCTGCTCCGGAGCCGGCCTGAACACCTTCCTCCTTTTGCAAAAAGTGGCTGGCGGGTGCATATTACCATGACATACCATTAACCATTGCATGTACCTGAATGGCTGACAACAAGAAACGGCTGGCGGTCTTCTGCTCGGGGACGGGCTCCAACTTCAGGGCGCTCTTCCGGGCGGTGCGCGAGCGCGGCCTGCCCGCCGAGATGGTGCTCTGCCTCTCGAACCGCTCGCAGTGCGGCGCCTTCGACTTCGCCAGGGAACAGGGGATGGAGACCCTGCACCTGTCGGAGAAGGAGTTCGAGACCCATGATGCCTTCGCCTCCGCCATGGTGGCGGCCCTCCGCGAGCGGGGGATCGACTTCATCCTCCTTGCCGGCTACATGCGCAAGGTGCCCGACGCGGTGGTCGCGGCCTGGCCCGACCGCATCCTGAACATCCATCCCGCCCTGCTGCCGAAATTCGGCGGCGAGGGGATGTACGGCATCCATGTGCACACGGCGGTGATCGCTGCCGGCGAAACGGAGAGCGGCGCCACGGTGCACCTCGTGAACGAGGAGTACGACAAGGGGCGGATCGTGCTGCAGGGAAAGGTGCCGGTGCTGCCCGGGGACACCCCCGAGGTGCTGGCGGCGCGCGTGCTCGAATGCGAGCATGCGGTCTATCCGGACGCCCTCGAAAAGCTGCTCGCCGGAGAGGCATGAACGAGCGCAGGGACATCCTCGTCAGCGAGATCTTCCACTCGATCCAGGGTGAATCGACCCATGCCGGATGGCCGTGCGCCTTTATCCGTCTGGCGGGATGCGGCCACGGCTGCCGCTTCTGCGACACGGCCTATGCCGAGGTGGGCGGCGTGCCCATGACGGTCGAGGCGGCTGCGGAGCGGGCCTTGTCGTTCGGTGCGCCGTGCATCGAGGTGACCGGGGGCGAGCCGCTGCTCCAGCCCGGCGTCCACGCCCTGCTGGAACTGCTCTGCGACCGCTGCCCGAACGTGCTGCTCGAGACGGGGGGATTCCTGCCGGTCGACCGGGTCGATCCCCGCGTGCTGGTCATCCTCGACATCAAGCCCCCATCCTCCGGAGTCTCCGGCAGGAACTGCCTTGGCAACCTCGAGATCGCCCTGGACTCCCCCGGACGCTTCGAGTTCAAGTTCGTGCTGGCTTCGAGGGAGGACTACCTCTGGGCACGGGAGTTCATCTCTGCCAACGGCCTTGCCGGCCGGTGCACGATCCTCTTCGGGCCGGTCTACGGTGAGCTGGATCCCGAACGGCTTGCGGCATGGATCCTCGAAGACCGCCTCCCCGTGAGGATGCAGCTGCAGCTGCACAAGCATATCTGGCACCCTGAAGCAAGGGGGGTGTGAGGTGACCGCGCTCTCCGTGATCGTGCCGTTCTACAATGAGCGGGAGTCCCTGCCCGAACTCGTCCGGCGCCTGTACGAGGCGCTCGAGGATCGGCGGCTGCGCGGGCTGCTCGGCGAGGGCTCCGGATTCGAGGTGATCATGGTGGACGACGGCTCGACCGACGGCTCCTCCGCCCTCGTCAGGGAGATGATCGCCGGTCGGCCGGAGATCAGGCTGGTCTCCTTCAGGAGGAACTACGGCAAGACCGCCGCGCTGTCGGCAGGCTTCCGGGCCGCCTCCGGCGAGGTCGTGATCACGATCGACGCCGACCTGCAGGACGATCCCGGCGAGTTCGCTGCGCTGGTCGCCAAGCTCCGCGAGGGGTACGACCTGGTGAGCGGATGGAAGCAGGAGCGCCAGGACCCGCTCTCCAAGACCCTGCCGTCGAAGCTCTTCAACCTGACGACGCGCCTGTTCAGCGGCATCCCGCTGCACGACTTCAACTGCGGCCTGAAGGCCTACCGTCGTGAGCTCGCAGCCTCGCTCGACCTGCGCGGCGAGATGCACCGCTACATCCCGGTGCTGGCGCAGTGGAACGGCTACCGGGTCGCGGAGATCCCGGTCAGGCACCATCCCCGCAGGTTCGGGAAAAGCAAGTTCGGCACCGCGAGGTTCTTCACCGGCCTGTTCGACTTCCTTTCGGTGATGTTCATCACCCGCTACCTGCGCAGCCCGATGCACTTCTTCGGCATGGCGGGGCTCAGCAGCTTCGCGGCCGGCCTCGGCATCAGCCTCTGGGTCACCGTCGACAAGCTCATGAACCACCGGCCGGTGAGCAACCGCCCGATCCTCTTCCTCGGCATCCTGCTGATCATCCTCGGCGTGCAGTTCGTCTCGACCGGCCTGCTCGGCGAGATGCTCTCGAGCCGCCCCTCCCGGTCGGCCGGCTTCGCCGTCCGCGAAACGGCGAACCTCGGAGACGAGGTCGCCAGGAGGCTCGAAGAGTAACCGCTCCCGATTGCCGGCAACCGTCATCGCTCCACCTAACCATCCACCATCCATGAAACGCGTCGGCGCACATGTCAGTATCGCAGGGGGCGTCGAGAACGCCCCCGTCAACGCACGATCGATCGGGGCGAAGGCGTTCGCTATGTTCACCAGGAACCAGCGCCAGTGGCACTCGGCCCCCCTGGCCGCCGCATCGGTCGAGGCCTTCCGGGGCAATTGCGAAGAGGCGGGCATCCTGCCGCAGCACATCCTGCCGCACGACAGCTACCTGATCAACCTCGGCCACCCCGAAGCGGACAAGCTCGACAAGTCGCGCCAGGCGTTCATCACCGAGATGCGGCGCACCGAGGAGCTCGGGCTCGTCATGCTGAACTTCCACCCCGGCAGCCACCTCAACCTCGCGAGCGAGGAGCACTCGCTCGGCCTCATCGCCGAATCGGTAAACCTGGCGCTGGAAGCCACCTCCGGCGTCGCCGCGGTCATCGAGAACACCGCCGGCCAGGGCAGCAACCTCGGATTCCGGTTCGAACAGATCGCCATGATCATCGACGGGATAGGAGACAAGTCGCGGGCCGGCGTCTGCCTCGACACCTGCCACCTCTTCGCGAGCGGCTACGACATCCGCACGCCCGAAGCCTTCGACGGGATGCTTGCTGAGTTCGACCGGGTGGTCGGACTCAGCTACCTGAAGGGGATGCACCTGAACGACGCCAAGCAGCCGCTCGGCAGCCGGGTAGACCGCCACGCCTGCATCGGCAAAGGGATGATCGGCACCGAAGCGTTCGCCCACATGATGCGCCATCCGGCGCTGGAGGAGATCCCGCTGATCCTGGAGACCCCGGACGCCGAGGGCTGGGAGTCCGAGATCAGGATGCTGTACGGATTCGCGGAAGAGTGAGGAAAGAGAAGGGACTCAAGTGACATCAGGAACCATAGGGACAAACGGGTGTGCAAATAACTTTTCTGTCCCTGCACTCCCTTGAGTCCCTGTTGTCCCTCAATCTTTCCTGAGGAACCTCGCCACCGAGAGGCTGCTGCCGAAGATGCCCAGCAGGAATCCAAGGGCGACCAGGCCCGGGTAGACGATGAGGGCCGATGGGTGGAGGATCTGGTAGATCGCCGGCTCGTAGCGCAGCAAGGCCTGCTCGAATACCAGGTAGACACCGAGCGCGGCGAGGGCGCCGGAAACCAGCCCCTGGACGGCACCCTCGATGAGGAAGGGGGCGCTGATGAACGAACGGGTGGCGCCCACGAGGCGCATGGTCTTGATCCGGTCGCGGCGGGCGTACATGGCCAGCCTGACGGTGTAGGCGTTCATGACGACGGTCGCGATCGCGATGAGGCCACCGATGCCGGCCGTCAGGAGGGTGAAGAGGCGGGCGTTGCGTTCGATGGCCGACAGGTACTCGCGGTTGTAGCGGATATCGAGCCCGTCATCGAGCTCGCCCACCTTCCTGCGGATCCCGTCGATGCTCCCCGCCTCGGCATATGCCGGCAGGATGGTGAGCCTCGCAGACCGGGGCAACGGGTTGGAGCCGAGGATCCTGACCACATCCTCCCCGAATTCGGAAGAAAACCTCGAGGCAGCGGCCTCCTTGGAGACATAGGCGGCCTTGGCGATGCCGGGGATGCGCCCCATCCCCTCCGTCAGGCCGATCGCCCGGGACTCGCTGGTGGCGTCGGCGAAGAACACCTCCATCTCGACGCGCGAGCGCACCTCCTGGATCAGGCCGTAGAAGCTGAGGGAGACCGTGCCGAACAGGCCGAGCAGCACCAGGGAGAAGAAGCCGATGGCGATGGTGACGGCGGCGGGCATCCTGGCGCGGCCGATCCCGGAAAATCCCTCCTTGACGCTGTAGATCAGATCCATGTCGAATAGCTGGTAACGTGAAACGATGATTTATGAAAGAATCAAAAAAAGCTGTTGCAATTCAAAGTTTTTTTTCGGATTATTAGACCATCGATTCGGGGCTATAGCTCAGTTGGTAGAGCATTTGCATGGCATGCAAAGGGTCAGGAGTTCGAGTCTCCTTAGCTCCACAAAAAAAAGCGCGGAACACTCCGCGCTTTTTTCGTTTCCCCCCCCTCCGCATCATCGCCCGACGACACCGAGGCGCCTCAGCACGAAGATCACCACGCCGACCAGCATGGAGACGGCGAGTCCAGCGGCGATATTCAGCGCCGCCCCGGACAGCACGAGCCTGGGGGTCAGTTCTATGGCGGCCCCGGTGAGCACCGCGGCCTTCGCATGGACGCTGGCCGCAAGCAGCGTGAACAGGAAGCTGGTGGCGATGCTCGACGCGAGGGAGACGAAGTAACGCTCCTTCCGCCCGGCGACGACCTCCGCCTTGCGCTTCTCCAGGGCTCGGTACTCAGGATCCATCCGGTTCCTCACCGCCATGGTGGCGAGCGCCACCAGGACCAGCATCGGCAGGTAGATGAGGTAGGCGGTGCCCGCCTGCGAAGCCGAGGGGCCGAACGCCCCCTCCCCGGTGAGCCTTGCGGCGAAACCGAGCATCCAGGTGGAGGTTGCGAAAAAGACGCTGCCCCACAGGAGGGAGATCGCGATCCAGAGCCAGACCGGGGGGCGGGCCGGAGTATTCGAAGTGACCGACATGACGAGTGAATGGAAGGGGTTGCTGAAAATTAGAAAGTCACTTGAATATAGGACATTCGCCCGGCGATCCACCGATTTTAAGGAGGTAGCGGGTATCGACCCGCTGGCGCCGCGAACTGCCGGCGTCCATTTTTTTCCAAATTCCGCTTGATATTTCGAAGTCATTTGCCAATTTTAGGAGCGAAAGATTTCACCCAATCTTAATGCATCACCCATATGTGCGGAGTATTTGGCGTTTTTAATTCAAAGACTCCCGCCGAAGATACCTTCTATGGCCTTTACTCCCTGCAGCACCGGGGGCAGGAGGCGGCAGGCATCGTCGTCGCCGAATACAACAAGGCGAGGAAGAAGACCCTCTTCAAGCAGCACAAGGGCCCGGGCCTGGTTTCGGAGGTCTTCAGGGACGAGCAGATATTCGAGAGCCTTACCGGTTACGCCGCCATAGGCCACAACCGCTACTCGACCACCGGCTCTTCGAAATCCACCAACAACATCCAGCCATTCTCCCTCACCTACCGCTCCGGCAGCCTCGCCATCGCCCACAACGGCAACCTCACCAACTCGAGGCACCTCCGGCGCGAACTGACCGAGCAGGGCGTCATCTTCCAGGCCTCCTCCGATACCGAGATCATCCCGCACCTCGCCGCCAGGAGCAAGGAGAAGGAGCCGCTGCACCAGATCTATGACGCGCTCCGGCAGGTGGAGGGGGCCTACTCGATGGTGATCCTGGCCAACAACCAGATGATCGCCGCCCGGGACCCGTTCGGCGTCAGGCCGCTCGCGCTCGGCAGGAAGCTCGACCCCTCGACCGGCGAGCTCGCCTACGTGGTGGCCAGCGAGACCTGCGCCTTCGACATCATCAAGGCGGAGTACATCCGCGACATCGAACCGGGCGAGATCCTGCTGATCGACCATCTGGCGATCACCAACGAAAAGCCGGTCTCGATCTTCCTGCCGCCGACCGAACGCAAGGCGCGCTGCATCTTTGAATATGTCTACTTCGCCAGGCCCGACAGCTTCATCTTCGAGAACTCCGTGGACAAGGTCCGAAGGAACCTCGGCAAGAACCTCGCCAGGGAGTCCAACGTCTAGGAGAAGGAGGGGGGCAAGGAGCTTGCGGTGGTCAGCGTCCCCGACTCGTCGAACACCGCAGCCCTCGGCTTCGTCCGCGAGCGCAACAAGATGGGCAAGCCGGGACGCTTCGAGCACGGCCTCATCCGCAACCACTACGTCGGCAGGACCTTCATCCAGCCGGGCATCCACAGCCGCGAAATCAAGGTGCGCTCCAAGTACAACGTCGTCAGGGGGGTGCTGCAGGATCGGCCGATGATCCTGGTGGACGACTCGATCGTGCGCGGCACGACCGCAAAGATGCTCATCAAGCTGGTCCGCGAAGCCGACCCGAAGGAGATCCACCTGCACATCAGCTCGCCGCCGATCACGAACCCATGCTTCTATGGCATGGACTTCCCGACCAAGCGCCAGCTGCTGACCCACATGTTCGGAGAGTCGGACAACTCCCCTGAGGACCTGGAGAAGATCAGGGAGTATATCGGCGTCGACTCGCTCACCTACCTCTCGATGCAGGGGCTGCTGAACAGCGTGCCGCAGTTCGAGAACGAGGCGTGCAGCTACTGCACGGCCTGTTTCAGCGGCGACTATCCGATACCGGTCACCGACGCCACCACCGACAAGGAGGAGAACGACTGAAGTTTCCTGGACGGACGGGACACCCTGGACGGTATGTCCCGAAACAGAAAAGGAGCCCTCGGGCTCCTTTTCTGCGTAATGGGGACGTTCTTGTCGAGAACGTCCCCTCGACTCTCGACTTACTTCTTGGTCTGCTTGAACTCGATCCTCACGGAGGTGTGGGGTACGGCTTCGAGGCGCTTCTTCGGGATCGGCTTGCCCGACTTGGTGCAGATGCCATAGGTCTTGTTCCTGATGCGCTCGAGGGCCTGGTCGATGTAGTGCAGGTACTTCTCGTCACGGGCGATGAACATGAACCGCTGCTCGCGATCCATGGTCTCGGTGCCGTGGTCGGCCATGTGCATGGAGTAGTTCGAGTTGATGGAGTCCTCGACACTCTCCTCGGAGAGGGACGAGCGCAGGATATCCAGGTCGCGGAGCACCTCTTCACGCCGCTTCAGCAGGATCTGCCGGAAATGCTCGAGCTCTTCGTCGGTCAGGTAGGTTCTGGTCAGTCTCGTCTCCTCCGAAGGCTCGGGCGAGCTGTTCGAAACACTGCTGGTTTTCTTCGACATGATAGGCTTGGTTTCAGGTTTGCACGATACCGAAAAAAAACGGTGATCCATATAATAACATCATGAACCGGATTTTTCAAGGGAGAGGCTGCATTGCTGGTCGTTGACCTCGCAATCGGCCCCCGGCCTGTCCGACGGGCATTCGACCCGCACGGCGAGCACCTCTTCCATGATGTACTCCCGGTTTTGCGCCACCGCTTCGGCAAGCTTGCCCGCCGCACCGACGTGGAGCACGATGCGGTCGGTGATCTCGAGGCCGCTCTCCTTGCGGAGGGCCTGGACCCTGCTGACCAGCTCGCGGGCGAGGCCCAGCATCTCCAGCTCCGCGGTCATCTCGGTATCGAGCGCCACCATGATGCGGTGGGCGTCGTCGGAGGCGACCAGCCACCCCTCGATGTCCTCATGCACGATATCGACATCCTCGCGCGTCAGGCTGTAGGTGCGGCCGTCGAGGTCGAGATCGAGCGCGCCCTCCTTCTCGAGTTTCGAGATCTGCTTGTGGCTCATGATCCGGATCGCCTCGGCGAGCGACTTCATCTCCTTGCCGTAACGCGGCCCGAGGGTCTTGAAGTTCGGCTTGGCCTTCTTGCTGATCACCGATCCCTCGTCCTCGATGTACTCGATCTTCTGGATGTTGACCTCCTCCATGATGATGTCGGCAACCTGCTCGTAGGCATCGCGGTCGAGGGCGTCACCGACGGCGAGCAGGATGCGCTTGAGCGGCTGGCGGACCTTGATGGAGGCCTTCTCGCGCATGGTCCTGACCAGCGAGGTGATGATCTGGGCCTTCTTCATGCGCTCCTCGAGCGGGCGGTCGACCAGCGCGATCTCCGCGAGCGGATATGCGGCAAGGTGCACCGACTCGGCAGCCTCGGTGCCGGCGACGCCGTTGAGGTTGAGGTAGATGCGCTCGGCGATGAAGGGGGTGAAGGGGGCGAGCAGCTTCGACAGGGTCATCAGCACCGTGTAGAGCGTCTGGTAGGCCGAGAGCTTGTCGGGGCCCATGGCACCTTTCCAGAAGCGCTTGCGGGAGCGGCGGATGTACCAGTTCGAGAGGTCGTCGACCGTGAAGTCGCCGATCAGCCTCGACGCGCCCATCAGGTCGTACTGCTCCATGCGTGCGCGGACCTCCCCGACCAGCGTGTTCAGGGAGGAGAGGATCCAGCGGTCGAGCTCGGAGCGCTCCTGCACGGGTATCGCCTCGCCGGAGAAGGTGAAGCCGTCCACGTTCGCGTAGAGCACGAAGAAGTTGTAGCTGTTCACGAAGGCCCTGAAGAAGCGGCGCTGCTCCTCCTCGATCTCCTCGACGTTGAAGGACTTCGGACGCCACGGCGGGCTGGTGACCATCAGGTACCAGCGGATCGCGTCCGCGCCGTATCTGCCCATCGTCTCGAACGGGTCGACCACGTTGCCCTTCGACTTGGACATCTTGTGGCCGTTCTTGTCGAGGATGTGGCCGTTGACGATCAGGTTCCGGTAGGCCGGGCGGTCGAAGAGCAGGGTCGAGATGGCGTGCAGGGTGTAGAACCAGCCGCGGGTCTGGTCGACCCCTTCGGCGATGAAGTCCGCCGGGAAGGTCTTTTCGAACAGCTCCCGGTTCTCGAAGGGGTAGTGCAGCTGGGCGAAGGGCATGGAGCCGCTGTCGAACCAGACGTCGATGAGCTCGGGGGTACGGTTGAAGCGCTTGCCGTCGCGGATGAAGTAGACCCGGTCGACGAACGGCTTGTGCAGGTCGAGTTCGACCAGCCCCTGGTCGAGCGCCTCGCCGAGGTTGAGCGCCTTGCCGTCGATATCGATGAATCCCTCGCGCAGCTCGGCGACCGAGCCGACGGCGAAGAGCTTGCCGGAGGCCGCTTCGTCGCCGATGGCGAACTCCTCGGCCACCCAGACGGGCAGCGGGGTGCCCCAGAAGCGCTCGCGCGACAGGGCCCAGTCCTTGTTCTCCTCGAGCCAGTTGCCGAACCGGCCGACGCCGATTTCGGCAGGGTTCCAGTTGATGCTCCTGTTCAGCTCGACCATCCGGTCGGCGATCTGCGTGGTGCGGATGTACCAGGACTCGCGGGCGTAGTAGATCACCGGTACGTCGTAGCGCCAGGAGAAGGGATAGGTGTGGGTGACGGTCTCGCGCCGGTAGAGCTTGCCCTCCTGCTTGAGCCGCTGCATGATCGGCTTGTCGGCATCCTTGAAGAAGAGCCCTTCGTAATCGGGCACCTCGGCGGTGAAGCAGCCGTTGCGCGCCACCGGCTGGAGCATCGGCAGGTCGCAGCGCTTCGAGAGCTCGTAGTCGTCCGCACCGAAAGCGGGGGCGATGTGCACGATGCCGGTGCCGTCGCCCGTCGAGACGAAGTCGGCGGTCGCGACGTACCAGCAGCGCTTCGAGGGTGAGAAGTAGCCGAACAGCGGCTCGTACTCGAGGTTCTCGAGGTCGCGCCCCTGCATGCGCTCCGTGACCTGCCAGGCAGGCTCGTCGCCGATCTTCTCGGTGAGCACCTGCAGGCGGGACTCGGCAAGGATCAGCACCTCGCCGGTTTCGGCATGCCGGACGCGGACGTAGTCGATATCGGGGCCGACGGCCACGGCGACGTTCGAGATGAGGGTCCACGGCGTGGTGGTCCACACCAGGAGGCTCCCCTCGCCCGCCTTCAGCCTGAACTTCACGAAGACGCTCGGGTCCTGCACCTCCTTGTAGCCGAGGGCAAGCTCGTGCGAGCTGAGCACCGTCTCGGACTTGGGATCCTGCGGGACGATCTTGTAGTCCTTGTAGATGAGTCCCTTGTCGAAGATGGTCTTCAGTGCCCACCAGACCGACTCGATGTAGTTGTTGTCGCAGGTGATGTAGGGGCTGTCCATGTCGACCCAGTAGCCCATCTGCTCGGTCAGCCTGCCCCACCCCTAGCGGTTGTCCTCGATATGGTGGTAGACCAGCTCGCGTGCCTCGCGGTTGAACCCCCCCTCGCCGTACTCCTCGACCTGGGCCTTGTTCTTCAGGCCGAGCTTCTTCTCGACCGAGATCTCCACCGGGAGTCCGTGGGTGTCCCATCCCGCCTTGCGCGGCACCCGGTACCCCTGCATGGAGTGGTAGCGGCAGACCACATCCTTGATCGTACGGCTGAAGACGTGGTGCACGCCCGGCTTGCCGTTGACCGTCGGGGGCCCTTCGTAGAACGAGTAGATCCCGTTGGGCGCATCCTTTTCGAGGCTCTTCCGGAAAATCCGGTTGTCGGCCCAGAACTTCTGGATGTCGGCATCCATGGCGCTGTAGGAGAGGCTGGACGGAAACTCGGGGTAGGTGTCGGGCATGGCAGTCTGGAATCGGTCTGGAGTTCATGGCAGGGCGGCCGGCGCCCCTTTCGAGAAAAGACAGAATATACGAGAATCGGCCGGAAAAGAGAAAGGCAGGCCCCCAACGGGGACCTGCCTCATATTCCGATCCGCCGGCCGTCGGGAGACCCTTAGCCGTCAGGGGATCACTTCTTCTGGCTGAGCGACGAGTTCATGCCGTCGAGGATCTGCTTAGCGACGGTCGTCATCGAATCGAGCGTCTGCGCAACGATCTTGCTCAGCGGGGTCAGGGTGTTGTCGAGCATGGTGCCCACGCCGACAAGGATGGTCGCAAAATCGCCCTTCACGACATCTGCGCCGCTCTTTTCCGGAGCGGAAGGCTTGACTTCTTCTGCCATATGCTGCCTTGATTTTGGTTGAACCTTGGAAAACTCAATGATTGAATGTACTACATAATTCGCTGACCTCAAAGCCTGGCCGTGCTCCCGGACGGCAGGGAGCCATGAATCTTGCGGGTCTTACAGGTCTCATGAACGGCACAGGAAGATTCTGGCCCAAGGAGGCATCTCCAGCCACCCGCTCACGTGGTTCGCGTCACCCGTCACGCGCCGCCTCATGCCCTCCCGTAGATATCCTCGCGCCGGACGATATCGTCCTCGCCAAGGTAATCGCCGGACTGGACCTCGATCAGCTCGAGCGGCATCTTCCCGCGGTTCTCGAGACGGTGCCAGGCGCCGACCGGGATGTAGGTGGACTGGTTCTCCTCAAGGGGGATCTGCCGATCCTCCACGGTCACCAGCGCCGTTCCGGTCACCACGATCCAGTGCTCGGCGCGGTGGTGGTGCATCTGCAGCGACAGGGCGGCCCCCGGGCTGACCGTGATGCGCTTCACCTTGAAGCGCGCTCCCTCGTCGATGGTCTCGTAGGAGCCCCACGGGCGGTAGACGCGCCGGTGGATCATCGGCTCGTCGCGCTCCTGGCGCTTCAGCTCCTCGACGATCGCCTTGACCTCCTGCACGCGCTCCTTCGAGGCGACCAGGACGGCGTCGGCCGTCTCGACGATCACCTGCCCTTCGATGCCGACGGCGGCGACGAGGCGGCTCGTCGAATGCAGGTAGCTGTTGCTCACGCCGTGGGCGATGACATCGCCCCGCTTGACGTTGCCCTCGTCGTCCCGCGCCTGCACCTCCCACAGGGAGGACCAGGCGCCGACGTCGTTCCAGCCGGCATCGAGCGGGACGACCACCGCACGCGAGGTCTTCTCCATCACGGCGTAGTCGATCGAATCGGAGGGGCAGGCAGCGAACGCTTCCGGGTCGAGACGCAGGAAATCGAGATCCTGCCTGGAGAGCCGCAGGGTCTGGCGGCAGGTGGCGACGATCGCCGGATCGTACTTCCCGAGCTCCTCGAGATAGGCTTCGGGGCTGAACAGGAAGATGCCGCTGTTCCAGAAGTAGTCGCCAGAGGCGAGGTACTCCTCGGCTTTGGCGCGGACCGGTTTCTCGACGAACGCGGCGACGGGACAGGCCGCACCGCACTGGCCGCGCCCCTCGGGCACCCTGATGTAGCCATATCCGGTCTCCGGTGCTGAAGGGGCGATGCCGAAGGTCACCAGCATCCCCGTTTCAGCTTCGGGCAGGCCCTTGGCGATCGCCGCCGCGAACGCTTCCGCATCGGTGATGACATGGTCCGCAGGCATGACGAGCATGAGGCTCCCCGGGTGGCTGGCGGAGGCCAGCATCGCCGCGACCGCCGCTGCGGGGGCCGTATTCCGGCCGAACGGTTCGAGGACGACGGTAGCCCGCCCGCACCCAGCCTCGCGAAGCTGTTCGGCGACCAGGAAGCGGTGCTCCTCGTTGCAAACGCAGATTGCAGGGCCGGCGTCGTCGATGCTGGAGAGGCGCATCGCCGTGTCCTGCAGCATGGTGCGTTCGCTGAAGAGCGGCAGGAGCTGCTTGGGGTACATGGTGCGCGAAAGTGGCCAGAGCCTGACGCCGGAACCTCCGCTGAGGATGACTGGTATGATCATGGTCGATCGGCTAACATGTTGACAATCTTATCACCGAGGGCGGAGAAAGCTCACCGGCCCTCGTACATCTTCTCATAATAGCACTGGTAGGCTCCCGACGTAACCTCATCGAGCCACGCCTGGTTCGAGAGGTACCACTCCACGGTCGCCTCGAGCCCCTCTTCGAAGGTCAGCGACGGAACCCATCCCAGTTCGCGCTGCAGCTTCGAGGCGTCGATCGCGTAGCGCAGGTCGTGCCCTGCCCGGTCGGTCACGTAGGTGACCAACGACGCCGAAGTGCCGGGATCACGCCCGAGCTTGCGGTCCATGATCGTGCAGAGCAGGCGGATAAGGTCGATGTTCGTCCATTCGTTGTGCCCCCCGATGTTGTAGGTCTCCCCGTCCTTTCCCTCGTGGAAGATGAGGTCGATCGCCCGGGCGTGGTCGACCACCCAGAGCCAGTCGCGCACATTCTCACCCTTGCCGTAGACCGGCAGCGGACGGTTGTGCCTGATGTTGTTGATGAACAGCGGGATCAGCTTCTCGGGGAACTGGCAGGGGCCGTAGTTGTTCGAGCAGTTGCTGATCACCACCGGAAGGCCGTAGGTGTCGTGGAATGCCCGGACGAAGTGGTCGGAGGAGGCCTTGGATGCCGAGTAGGGGCTGTGCGGGTCGTAGGCGGTCGTCTCGGTGAACATCCCCTCCTTGCCGAGCGTTCCGTAGACCTCGTCGGTCGAGACATGGTAGAAGCGCTTCCCCTCGAACCCGCCATTCCATGCGGTACGGGCCGCGTTGAGGAGGTTGACCGTGCCGAGCACGTTCGCCAACACGAACTCGACGGGACTCGAAATCGAGCGGTCGACATGCGATTCGGCAGCCAGGTGGATCACGCCGTCAAAGCGGTTCTCGGCGAACAGCCTCTCGAGGAACGGGCCGTCCGCGATATCCCCCTTCACGAACCGGTAGTTCGGCAGCGACTCGACATCCCGCAGGTTGGCGAGGTTCCCCGCATAGGTCAGCTTGTCAAGGTTGGTGACCCTGTATGCCGGATGGGCCTGCAGGAGGTGCCTGACCAGGTGCGATCCGATGAACCCCGCGCCGCCCGTAACCAGAATGTGCATGACAATGGATAATGGATGATTGACAATGGATAATGAACAACAAAGTCAGGTCATAATGATCCGGTGATCTTCATAAGTCCTCCAGGCCCTGTATGTCCCATACGGCCCCAGAGCACCCGTCACGCCTCCCGCGTCACGGAGCCCTCCTGTTCGAGCATCTTCAGCAGCGAATCGTGCCAGTGCGGAATCTCGATGCCCCACGCCTCCCGTATCCTCCTTTTGTTCAGCACGCTGAAGTGCGGACGCCGGG
>OMIK01000004.1 GCA_900299075.1 Chlorobi bacterium Chlorobi_1 | reverse complement strand
TGGATCGACCAGAAGGGCATGGACGCCCTGGTCAACAACGTCATCACCCGCTGCCCGACCCGTGCCATCACCATGAAGGATGGCGACATGCAGATCTCGGCCCGCGACTGCGTCCGCTGCATGCACTGCATCAACGCCATGCCGAAGGCGCTCTCCCCCGGAAAGGACCGCGGCATCGCGCTCCTCATGGGCGGCAAGAACACCCTCAAGGTCGGCGTCAACATGGGCTCGCTCATCATCCCCTTCATGAAGATGGAGTCGGACGAGGATATCGAGGCCTTCATCGAGCAGATCGAGGGGATCATCGACTGGTGGGACGACGCCGGGCTCGACCACGAGCGCATCGGCGAGACCATCGAGCGCGTCGGCCTGAAGCAGTTCCTCGAAGGGGTCGGCATCGACTACGACATCAACCAGGTATCGCGTCCGAGGGACAATCCCTACTTCAAGGCCAAGTACTGAGCATCCAGGAATATCCAACTCCGTACCGCGGTTCCGTCCACGTGACGCCCGCGGTGCGCCCAAACCGAAAGGAACGAGCATGAGCAGCCCGGAAAGAACGTGGAAGACCATCGAGTCCGGCCCCCATACCTACGAGGAGGCCCTGCACCCGGTCGTCAGGAAGAACTACGGCAAGTGGAAGTACCATGAGATCCCGAAAGCCGGGGTCCTGAAGCATGTCGCCGAAAGCGGCGACACCATCTGGACCGTCAGGGCCGGCACGCCCCGCCAGGATACGGTGGACATGGTCCGGCGCCTCTGCGACGTGGCCGACAGGTTCAGCGACGGCTATCTGCGATTCACGGTGCGCAACAACGTCGAATTCCTCACCCCCAACGAGGCCAATGTCGAGCCGATGATCCGGGAACTCGAGTCGCTCGGCTTCCCGGTCGGCGGCACCGGCATGTGCGTCTCGTCGGTAGCCCACACCCAGGGGTGGCTGCACTGCGACATCCCGGCGACCGACGCCTCCGGTGTGGTGAAGTCGATGATGGACACGGTCTACAAGGAGTTCAAGGACATGCAGATGCCCAACAAGGTGCGCCTGTCGACCTCCTGCTGCGCCATCAACTGCGGCGGCCAGGCGGACATCGCCGTCGTGGTCAAGCACACCCGCCCTCCGCGCATCAACCACGAGCACCTCTCCACCATCTGCGAGCTGCCGAAGGCCGTTGCGCGCTGCCCGGTGGCGGCGATCCGCCCGACGGTGGTCGACGGCAAGAAGACGCTCATGGTCGACGAGAAGAAGTGCATCTGCTGCGGGGCCTGCTTCGGCGCCTGCCCGGCGATGGAGATCAACCATCCGGAGCACTCCAAGTTCGCCATCTGGGTCGGCGGCAAGAACAGCAACGCCCGCACGAAGCCTTCGACGATGAGCCTCGTGGCCCACAACCTGCCGAACAACCCGCCGCGCTGGCCGGAGGTGACCGACGTGCTCGGCCGCATCCTTACCGCCTACAAGGAGGGTGGGCGCCCGTGGGAGCGCATCGGCGAGTGGATCAACCGTATCGGCTGGAAGCGCTTCTTCGAGGAGACCGGCCTGAAGTTCGACGAGGACATGATCGACAGCTACCGCCACGCCAGGACGACCTTCAACCAGTCGGCCCACATCCGATTCTAAGCCGAACGCCAAAGGAGCACCGCATGAGAGCAGATTCAAATCCGATCCTCGATTTTGCGATGGATTACGTGTTCCCCGAGTTCAGCGAGATGACGGGAACCGACAAGATCGTCGCCTTCGGGGATCAAAGCCACAAATGCCCGATCTATGTCCGCCAGACCCCGCCCTGCACGGCCGAGTGCCCGGCGGGCGAGGATATCAGGGGCATCAACCGTTTCCTGAACGGCACCGACCCCTCCGACGACCCGATGCGGTCGGCGTGGGAGACGGCAGTCGACACCAACCCGTTCCCGGCAGTCATGGGCAGGATCTGCCCGCACCCCTGCCAGGGCAAGTGCAACCGCGGCGCCCACGACGAGAGCGTGGCCATCAACGCCGTCGAGCACGCTATCGGCAACTACGCCATCGAAAAGGGGCTGAAGCTTCCCGGGGCGGGCCCCGGCACGGGCAAGCGGGTAGCCGTGGTCGGGGGCGGCCCCGCCGGCCTCTCCGCAGCCTACCAGCTGCGCCGCCGCGGCCATGCGGTCACCCTTTTCGATGCCAACGAGAGGCTCGGCGGCATGGTGCTCTACGGCATCATGGGCTACCGCGTCGACCGCAAGGTGCTCGAGGCCGAGATCGGCCGCATCCTGGAGCTCGGCATCGAGACGAGGATGGGGACCAGGGTCGGCCGCGACGTGACGCTCGAACAGCTCGAAGCAGAGTACGACGCCGTGTTCGTCGGCGTCGGCGCCCAGCAGGGGCGCGGCCTGCCGGTTCCCGGATTCGAGGGCACCCCGGGGGCGACCAACGCCATCGAGTTCCTCAGGAGCTACGAGGTGCTGGGCGACGACATCCCCGTCGGGAAGAAGGTCGTGGTCATCGGCGACGGCAACGTGGCCATGGACGTGGCCAGGCTTGCCCTCCGCCTCGGGTCGCAGGCTGCCGTGGTCTCCGGCGTACCGCGCGGGGAGATGGCCTGCTTCGAGAACGAGTTCGACGACGCTGCCCGCGAAGGGGCGGAGATGCACTTCCTGGCCGGTACGGCCGAGGTGCTGGGTGGAGCTTCGGGGGTGACCGGCCTCCGCTGTTCGAAGATGGAGAAAAAGCAGAAAGGCGAAGAGGGATGGAACTCCCCGATCCCCTTCCTGCGCTACAAGAGCACCGGGGAGACCTTCGACATCGAGTGCGACATGGTGGTCGCCGCCATCGGCCAGACGACCGACATGCAGGGGTTCGAGGGGATCGTCAACGGCGCCGCATGGCTCAAGGTGGACCGCAACTACCGGATCCCCGGCCGCGAGAAGCTCTTCGGTGGCGGCGACGCCATCAAGGTCGACCTCATCACGACCGCCGTCGGCCACGGCCGCAAGGCCGCCGAGGCGATCGACGCTTTCCTGAAAGGGGAGCAGATGCCGGAGACGGGCTACCGCGAGATCACCAAGGTGCAGAAGCAGGACATCCTCTACTTCCTGCCGGTGCCCCAGGCCCGGCGCGGGAGCGTCGAGCCGGAGGTGGTGGTCGGCAACCACGACGAGCTGCTGCAGGCCCTCGACGAGGCGCAGGTGAAGGGCGAGTCGAGCCGTTGCATGAGCTGCGGCCTCTGCTTCGACTGCAAGCAGTGCGTCTCCTTCTGCCCGCAGGAGGCGATCTCGCGCTTCCGCGAGAACCCGATCGGCGAGAAGGTCTATACCCACTATTCGAAGTGCGTCGGTTGCCATATCTGCTCGCTGGTCTGCCCCTCGGGCTACATCCAGATGGGCATGGGCGACGGACTGTAAAGGTACCAGGAACCAGAAAATCCAGACGAGGAGAGATCGAATGACGGACGAGATGATCAGCAGGGTCGAAGCGGCGGTCGAGGCGAGCACCCGCTGGCATGAGGCCGGATGGCCGGCCACCTTCGGCGTGCGCAACGTCGAGGTGCCGAACCTGAAGGCGGCCGTTGACCTGCCGAAGACCGCGGTCTACCGCGACGAGGCGGTGAACTACTGGCTCCAGGTCCGGCTCGCCGGCACCGATACGGCCGACTGGGGGCGCAGGGCGCTCGAGGCGCTGCGGCGCGGCGACCTGAAGGCCGCCGGCAACGCCCTCTACTTCTGCCAGTATATCGAACTGCCGTTCCATGCACAGGCGAAGACCTGGCGGCCGCTCTACGATGCCTTCATGGCAGCGCAGGCGGCATAGGCGGCACCAATACCAACGAAAACCGGAACGAACGTGAATATCGGAATTCTGCTCAAGGAGGGGCCGTACAACCACCAGGCCTCCGATACGGCATACAAGTTCGCCGAAGCGGCCATCGCCATGGGCCACAAGGTCGATGCCGTGTTCCTCTACAACGACGGCGTGACCAATGTGACCAAACTCTCCGATCCGCCGCAGGACGACCGCAACATCGGCGCCCGCTGGAGCGAGCTCAGCAGGAAGCACGGCGTCGAGGTGCTCGCCTGCATCGCCGCATCGAAGCGGCGCGGCATCGCCGACGAGATCCTCATCGAGGGGAGCGGCATCACCGGCCTGGGCACGCTGACCGACATCGCTATCCGCAACGACCGCCTGGTCACTTTCGGAGACTGAACCCATGGGAGACACGAACATCAGGAAGATCATGCACGTGCTGCGCCATGCGCCGCACGGCACCATCTACACCTACGAAGGGCTGGAGATGATCCTCATCATGGCCGCCTACGAGCAGGACCTGTCGGTCGCCTTCATCGGCGACGGCGTCTACGCCCTGAAGAAGGGCCAGGAGACGGGGGGCATCGGCATCAAGGGGTTCGCCAAGACCTTCATGGCGCTCGACGGCTACGATGTCGAGAAGCTCTATGTCGACCGTGCCTCGCTCGAGGAGCGCGGGCTCACCGAAGAGGACCTGCTGGTCGACGTCGAGGTGATGGACTCCTCGGGGATCGGCCGCCTCATGGCCGCTCAGGACGTCGTCATCCACCACTGAACAATGGACAATTGATAATGGACAATGGATAATGATGACGATGAACTCATCACAAGGCCAGCTCGCCACTCTCCATCTTTCATTATCCATTAACCATTATCCGTTATAAATTATCCAATAGCATCATGCTGCATACGATCAACAAATCTCCGTTCGAGAACGGCACCATGGAGACCTGCTTCAGGTTCCTGCAGCCGGGCGATCCCGTGCTGTTCATCGAGGATGGCGTCTACGCCGTCCAGGCCGGCAACCGTTTCGCGGAGAAGATCCGTGCCGTCATGGAGAGCAATCCGGTCTACGCCCTCTCCCCCGACCTCGAAGCCCGCGGCATCGACCGCCTGGACGAAGGGGTCTCGACGGTCGACTACCAGGGCTTCGTCTCGCTCGTGGAGAAGCACCAGGTCAACAGCTGGCTCTGATGCAACCGCGGAACCAGCAACCATCAAGGATCCCAAGATGAAACCTGACTGCCAACGCACCATCGCCTCGAACCGCGAAGAGCTCCTCGACCGCTGGACAGCCGCCGGCCTCGAGCTCTTCACGGGCGGCATGTCCGCCTCGAGCCCGGCCGGAGCGACCCTTTCGGGGGCCATGGCCATGGTGCTCGACGATTTCGACGGGCAGCTCGGCACGTGCGGCGAGGGGATCGCGCGCCTTTCGCGCTTCCTCGCCATCCAGCCGCTGGCGCCCTCGCGCTCCCTCTCCCTGTTCGGCACGCTGGAGCAGCTCCTTGCCGGGGTGGCCCGTGACCGGGCCGACGCGGAGGCCTGCCGCCAGCGGGTCGGGCTCCTGCAGCTCGAAGCGTTCGACCGGTTCATGGAGAGCCGCGAGATCATCTACCGCATGAAGGTCGAGGAGAGCCAGCGCAAGATGCACATGATGCTCCGGAGGGCCGTTTCATGAAAAAAGTGCTCATCCCTGTCGTGATGGTCGCCCTCCTGGCGGCCATCCCCTATCTCGGCGTGACCATGGCCGGCCAGCAGTACCTGTTCGGCGTCGCGATTCCCTATGCGGCCGCGGCGCTCTTCCTCCTGGGCTTCCTGTACCGCCTGTTCGACTGGCTGAAGCGGCCGGTGCCCTTCCGCATCACCACGACCGCCGGCCAGGAGAAATCGCTCGACTGGATCCCCTACAGCCGCCTCGACAGCCCGGCCACGCCACTGCAGGCCTGGGTCCGGGTGCTGCTGGAGGTGTTCCTCTTCCGCTCGCTCTTCAGGAACACGAAGGCGGAGCTGCGCGAGGGGCCGTCGTTCACCTTCGCCTCGAGCAAGTGGCTCTGGATGGGCGGGCTCGCCTTCCACTGGTCGCTGCTGGTCATCGTGCTCCGGCATACCCGCTTCTTCTTCACCGAACTTCCGGGCCTGGTCGTGCCGATCGAGGCGGCAGACCGCTTCATCGAACTGACGCTGCCGGCGTTCTACATGACCGACGCGGTGGTGCTCTCCGCCGTCACCTTCCTGTTCGCCAGGAGGCTGCGCGACGCCAAGCTGAGCGCCCTCTCGCTGCCGACCGACTACTTCCCGCTGCTGCTCATCGGCGCGATCGCCGCCGCGGGCGTCTCGATGCGCTACCTTGACAAGGTCGACATCATGACCGTGAAGGCGCTGGCCCTGAACCTGGCGCAGCTGTCGTTCGACCCCGTCCCGGGCACGATCGGCCCGATCTTCTACGTGCACCTCTTCCTGGTCTCGGTGCTGATGGCCTACCTGCCGTTCAGCAAGCTCATGCACATGGGCGCCATCTTCCTGAGCCCGACCAGGAACCTCTGCAACAACAGCCGCGAGAAGCGCCACGTCAACCCCTGGAACAAGCCGATCAAGTTCAGGACCTATGCGGAGTACGAGGACGACTACCGTGAAAAGATGAGGAAGGCAAACCTGCCGCTCGAAAAGGAGTGACCATGTCGAAATACGTACCGAAAAAAGAGGACCTCTCGAAAGGGATCCTGCAGCAGGAGAGCCTCCTGACCGGCGCCCGCATCGACGGCGACTGGTGGGACGAGCCCTTCGAGTTCCGCGACGGCAACTTCTGCCACGCGGCCAAGCCCGAGGTGCTCCAGGAGCTCGGCTTCCCGAACCCGCGGAAATGGGCCGCCACCGACGACGACTGGCTGCTGCCGGCCGGCTGGGAGAAGACCATCAAGGAGGGGCTGCAGGAGTGGCTCAAGAAGTCCCGCTCGCTGAAGCTCTACCTCGACTCGTGCGTCCGCTGCGGCGCCTGCGCCGACAAGTGCCACTTCTTCCTCGGCACCGGCGAGCCCCGCAACATGCCGGTGGTCCGGGCTGAGATGCTCCGTTCGGTCTACCGCAACGACTTCCCGCTCGCCGAGAAGATCCTCAAAGGGTTCTCCGGTTCGAGGAGGCTGACCAAGGAGGTGGTCAAGGAGTGGCACATGTTCTACTACCAGTGCACCGAGTGCCGCCGCTGTTCCGTGTTCTGCCCGCTGGGCATCGACACGGCCGAGATGACCATGGTGGTCAGGGACCTGCTCAACCGTATCGGCGTGAACAACAACTGGATCCTGGCTCCGGTCGCCAACTGCAACCGCACCGGCAACCACCTCGGCATCGAGCCGCACACCTTCGTGCAGAACGTCGAGTCGCTGGTCGACGACATCGAGGAGCTGACCGGCATCAAGGTGAACCCCACCTTCAACCGCAAGGGGGCCGAGGTGCTGTTCATCACCCCGTCGGGCGACGTCTTCGGCGATCCCGGCGTCTATACGATGATGGGTTACCTGCTGCTCTTCCACCACATCGGCCTCGACTACACCATCAGCACCTACGCCTCGGAGGGCGGCAACTTCGGCATGTTCACCTCGGGCGACATGATGAAGAAGCTGAACGCCAAGATGTACCATGAGGCCGAGCGGCTGAAGGTCAAGTGGCTGCTGGGTGGCGAATGCGGCCACATGTGGCGCGTCGTGCACCAGTACATGAGCACCATGAACGGCCCGGCCGACTTCCTCGAGAAGCCGGTCTCCCCGATCACCGGGACGAAGTTCACCAATGCGGCCGCCACCAAGATGGTGCACATCGCCGAATTCACGGCCGACCTGATCCACAACGGCAAGCTCAAGCTCGATCCGTCGCGCAACGACCACCTGAAGACCACCTTCCACGACTCCTGCAACGTCGCCCGAGGCATGGGCATGTTCGAGGAGCCGCGCTACATCCTGAACAAGGTGTGCAACACCTTCCACGAAATGCCCGAAAACACCATCAGGGAGCAGACCTTCTGCTGCGGCTCCGGCAGCGGCATCAACGCCGAGGAGTACATGGAGATGCGCATGCGGGGCGGCCTGCCGAGGGCGGCTGCCGTGCGGCACGTCCGCGAGAAGCACCAGGTCGATTCGCTCGTCACCATCTGCGCCATCGACCGCGCCAGCCTGCCGGCGCTCATGCGCTACTGGAACCCCGGCGTCTCGGTCTACGGCCTGCACGAGCTGGTCGGCAACGCCCTGGTGATGCCGGGGGAGAAGAGGCGCACCGTCGACCTGAGGGAGAACACCATGGCCGGATTCGAAGAGGAGGACGACGATGAATAACCGGATCCAGGCAATGTACGCCCTCCTGATCGCCGTCGCCATGTTCGTTGCAGCCTGGTTTTTCATGCAGTCGGTCCATGGCGGCCCTTCGTCCGCCCGCGCGGCAGTCGCCGCTCGGGCGGCGGCGCCGGTGGCGATCGACAGCACCAGGTGCGTCGCATCGGCCGAGTGGATGAAGTCGCACCACATGCAGCTCCTGAACAAGTGGCGCCACGACTCGGTCCGTGAAGGCAACCGCACGCATGTCACCTCCGACGGGAGGCATTTCGACAAGAGCCTGAACACCTGCCTCGGCTGCCACGCATCGAACCCGATGTTCTGCTTCATGTGCCACGAGTACGCCAACGTCAAGCCGACCTGCTGGAACTGCCACGTTTCGCCCATGGAGGCCACCAAATGAACCAACAACGCAGAGATTTTCTCAGGAAGGCGGGCCTCGGAGCCATCGCCGGCCTCGGCGCCGCCGCGGGGATGTTTCCCCTCTTCGCACTCGAAAAGACCGACCTGTCGGGCTTTTCCGAAAAACCTATGCCCGGCAAGGTGCGCTGGGGCATGCTGATCGATACGCGCAAATGCCGCGAGGGGTGCACCGAGTGCATCGCCCGCTGCCACCACGACCACAACGTGCCCGACTTCGGCAAGACGAAGAACGAGGTGAAGTGGATCTGGAAGAGCGGCTACGAGGAGGCGTTCCCTACCGCCAGCAGGCAGTTCCAGCAGCCGGAGGTGAAGGAGCGCAAGGTGCTGACCCTCTGCAACCACTGCGCGGAAGCTCCCTGCACCAGGGCCTGCCCGACCGAGGCGACCTTCCGTCGCTGGGACGGCATCGTCTCGATGGACTACCACCGCTGCATCGGCTGCCGCTTCTGCATGGCGGCCTGCCCCTACGGCTCCCGCAGCTTCAACTGGCAGGATCCCCGTCCGGCGGTCAAGGAGCTCACCACCGCCTATCCGACCAGGGAGCGGGGCGTGGTGGAGAAGTGCAACTTCTGCGCCGAGCGGCTCGTCAAGGGGCAGCTTCCGGCCTGTGTCGACTCCTGTCCTGAACGGGCACTGCTCTTCGGGGACCTGAACGACCCGAACTCCGGGCTGCGCAGGGCGCTCGACGAAAACGAAACCATGCAGCGCAAGCCGGAGCTCGGCACGCTGCCGTCACTCTTCTACATCATCTGACCGAAAGCCATGATCGAGAAAGCGCTCAAAGGCGGCCGCGGCTACTGGGCATGGATCGCCCTCCTGCTTACCTGTATCGGGATCGGCGTGTCGGCGTACGCCCGGCAGCTGACCCTCGGGCTCGGCGTCACCGGCATGGGCCGCGACATCAGCTGGGGGGTCTATATCGCCCAGTTCACCTTCCTGGTCGGCGTCGCCGCCTCGGCCGTCATGGTGGTGCTGCCCTACTACCTGCACAACCAGAAGGCCTTCTCGAAGATGGTCATCGTCGGCGAGTTCCTTGCGGTCTCCGCGGCGCTCATGTGCATGCTCTTCATCCTCGCCGACATGGGCCGCCCCGACCGGGTCGTCAACGTGCTCCGCTACCCCTCGCCGCACTCGATGGTCTTCTGGGACGTCATGGTGCTCAACGGCTACCTCCTCCTGAACCTGATCGGCGGCTGGGCGGCCCTTGGTGCCGAACGCCGCAGCGTCCCGACGGCGCCGTGGGTCAGGCCGCTGGTCTTCCTCTCGATCCCGTGGGCATTCAGCATCCATACGGTAACGGCATTCCTCTTCGCCGGCCTGCCGGGCCGCCACCTCTGGCTTACGGCCGTGCTCGCCCCGCGCTTCCTCGCCTCGGCCTTCGCAGCCGGTACGGCGATCCTGATCCTGCTCTCCTTCATCCTCAGGAAGGTTGCCCGGTTCGATGTCGGCCAGGAGGCACGAAACAAGCTTTCCGTCCTAGCCGCCTACGCCGGAATCGCCAATTTCTTCTTCCTCGGGACGGAGTTCTTCACGGCGTTCTACAGCAACGTACCCGCCCACAAGCACAGCCTCCAGTACCTCTATTTCGGGCTGGAAGGCCATGCCCCGCTGGTGCCGTTCATGTGGTTCTCCCTCGTGGTCGGCATCCTTTCGGTCGCCATGCTCGTCATCCCGTCGCTCCGCCACCGGAACGGCACCCTGGCCGCGGCCTGCTCCGGCCTGGTGCTCTCGATCTGGATCGACAAGGGGGTGGGGCTGGTGATCGGCGGATTCGTCCCCACCCCGCTCGAGGCGGTGGTCGACTACCTGCCGACACTGAACGAACTCTCCGTCACCCTCGGCATCTGGGCCATCGGCCTGCTGGTGCTGACCGTACTGCTGAAGAGCGTGGTCGCGGTCAGGGCGCAGGCGTGAAGAGGAACAGGCAGCGTCGCTGAAGAGACAGCCTTCATGGACTTGATGGACGGGATGGAAGCTATGGACATGCCGGCATCGGTCCGCAACAAGAGAGCAACACCATGAAAGTATTCCTTCCGCTCAATATCCGGGTGGACAACAAGAAAATCCTGTTCGTGGGCGGGGGCAAGATCGCCCTGCACAAGATCCAGACCATCGAACGCTACACCAGGAATATCACCATCGTCTCCCCGGAGATCATCGACGAGCTGCGGGGCAAGGGGTTCGCAGAGGTGCTCAAGCGCTACGAGCCGTCGGACCTCGACGGCTTTTTCCTGGTCTATGCCAGCACGAACGACAACGAGGTCAACCGCCGCGTAAAGGAGGATTGCGAGGCGCGCGGCATCATGGTCAACGTGGTGGACAACCGCGAGCTCTCCGATTTCATCTCTCCGGCCATCATCAAGAAGGGGGCGATGACCGTCGCCGTCTCCTCGAACGGCCAGAATGTCAAGAAGTCGGTGGAGTGGCGCAACCGCCTGCGGGACACCGTGCTGAACGAGTGGCCCGACGTCAACGAGTAACGACTGAACGAGGTATCCCATCATGCCAGAGAACCAGACCGAAACGGCCCCGAAGAAGGGCTACGTCTATATCGCGGGCGCAGGCCCCGGAGATCCCGAACTGCTGACCATGAAGGCCCACCGGGTGCTCCGTGACGCCGACGTCATCCTCTACGACGACCTGGTCAGTCCCGACCTGGTCGAGCAGTATCCCGGCGAGAAGATCTATACCGGCAAGCGCAAGGACAGCCACCATTTCGAGCAGGACGAGATCAACCAGGAGATCGTCCGCCACGCACTCAGGGGCAGGACCGTTGTCCGGCTGAAGGGTGGCGACCCCTTCATCTTCGGCCGCGGCGGCGAGGAGATCTCCACGCTCCGCCAGCATGGCATCGGCTACGAGATCATTCCCGGCATCACGGCCGCGCACGGCGCCAGCGCCTACACGGAGATCCCGCTCACCATGCGCAAGGTCTCCTCGTCGGTCGCCTTCTGTACCGGCCATCCGGTCAACAAGATCCAGGTCCCCGACACCGACACGATCGTGTATTACATGGTTGCCTCGAGCGTGCATGATGTGCTCGACATGGTCGCGGCCAAGGGGCGCAGCGGCAGCACGAAGGTCGCCGTGGTGCAGCATGCGACGCGCTACAACCAGCAGGTCTTCACCGGTACGCTCGACGAATTCCGCAGCCGCGAGCGGGCCGTCTATTCGCCGGCCCTGCTGATCATCGGCGACAACATCGCCCAGTTCATCGAGAGCAGCTGGTATTCGAAGAAGAAGAAGGTGCTCATGGCCGGCGGCGAGTCGCGCCGGTACGGTGATGCCGGGTATGTCCGGATCCCGTTCCCGTGCCGCAAGTCCGCCACGGCCGACCTCGAGGCGGTCAAGGCGTGCATGGAGGGGCTCGATGACTACTCGATGCTCTTCTTCCAGAACAAGTCCTCGGTCAAATACTTCTTCAAGTACCTCTTCGAGCACGGGCGCGATGTGCGGCACCTCGCCCCGATGAGCATCTGCACCCCGAGCCAGGCCGCCGCCGCCGAACTCGCCACCTACGGCATCATCCCCGACTTCTGCCTCGAATCGCACTCGTGGGCGGGACTTTCCGGCCTCCTCTGCAAGGAGGGGATCGAAAACGAGCAGGTGCTGCTGCCCTTTACCGGCAACGTCGACGAGGCCATGGTCGGCGAGCTGCGTGACGCCGGCAACAAGGTCACCCCGCTCGGCGTTTTCGTCCATGCCCCGCAGCAGGAGGAGGCCTCCATCGACCTCGCCTTCATCGACGAGATCTACTTCGCCTCTCCGGGCTGCGTCCGGAACTTCCGCGCTATGTACACGTCGATTCCCGAGCGTATCATCCTTACCCCTGCGGACGACCGTACCGCCGAGGAGATGCGCAAGCAGTTCGGGAGATGATCGGGAGGTTCGCCGCACGGCTCTTCCTCCTCTTCGCGGTGGCGCTGCCGGCCCGGGCCGGCAGCGTGCCTGATCCCGGAGCCGCCGGGCTGCGAGTCGAACCGGTCGCCCCTGGTGTCTATGCCGTCATCGGGCCGACCGGCGGCCGGACGTATGCGAATGCCGGCATGAACGCCAATTTCGGATTCATCGATACCCCGGATGGCGTCATCCTCATCGACAGCGGCGCCTCCGCGACAGGTGCCGCACTGCTCGACACCCTCGTGCACCGTCAGACCGGCAAGCAGGTCCGCTGGGTCGTCAACACCGGCTCACAGGATCATCGCTGGCTCGGCAACGGCTATTTCTCGGCGAAAGGGGCGGAGATCATCGCCCTGGAGCGGACCGTCAAGACCCAGCTGCGAGTGGGCAAGCAGCAGCTTGCCGCGTTGCTGCCGCTCCTTCGGGATCGTCTCGACGGAACGGTTCCTCTGGTTGCCCCTGCACCAACGGAGGCTGACGAAGCGGTACTGCGCCGGGGCGGCGCGACGATTGTCCTGAGCTACCTTGCCGATGCCCACTTTCCCGGTGACGTCGTCGTCCGGATGCCCGGTACCGGAGTCCTGTTCGCCGGCGACCACATTTATACCGGCAGGCTCCTCGGCATCCTGCCTGAGAGCAATCCGGTTACCTGGCTCGATGCGTTCGGGAAGCTTTCAGCCTTCAGCCCCGCCATCATCGTTCCCGGGCACGGTCCGGTGTGCACCCTGGCTGTCGCACGCCGGGATACGGGCGACTACCTCCGGTTCATCGTTACCGGTGTCCGTCCCTTTGCAGAAGAGCTTGCAGGTGTCGAGGCGGCCCTCGACGCCCTCGCCGATGCCCCCCGCTTCTCCCTCCTCGAGAACTACGACACCCTCCACCGGCCGAATATCTCCACCACCTACCAGAAGATCGAATCGCAGTAGCCCCGCGATCAGCGGAGCCCGCTTCGGTGCCCGGCAAGTCGCCACCCCTGCGGGGCGAGCCCTGCCAGCCACGCGATGTAGATCAGGTCGAACAGTGAGCAGAGCAGACCGATCACCAGCAGGAAGCGGTTCGGGGCGTTGAAACCTTCCGCGCCGAGGATTCCGAAAAGCAGGGTCGGCGCCAGCGTGCCCAGCCATTTGCACCAGGCGATCAGGAGCGACTGCCCCTCCCCGGAACCCCTGTTAAGGAACAGGTCGATGAAAAGAACCGACATCAGGAGATTTTGCAGGAATGCCGCATAGGCACGACCCCGGTAGATTCCGAATTCCATGACGAACGCGTACTGGACCGTGAATGCAACGCCCAGCGCCATCAGGATCCGGAGGACGAACCACGGAGTCGTTTCGCCATGCTCCCCGAACCAGAGGAAGGTGGCAAGGACCAGCAGGTCGAGCAGCGCCCAGAGCATGTTGATGACCACCTGCAGGGCGATGCCCTCGACCTGCCAGGCAAGTATGGAGTGGAGTATCTCCCATGCCAGGTTGAGGCACAAGGCCCAGAAGGGGATGGCATAACTCCGGTCACGGATGCCGATCCTGACGGCATCCAGATAGACGGCGATCCAGCAAAGTCCGCTGAAGGAGAGCAGGAAACAGGTGAGTGCAGCGTTGGTTGTCATCAGCTCATGGTCCGGATTGGTTGGGGGGACGCAATTCTTCCTCGGAGGACGACATGCCGTTCAGGCGAATACCAGGATCAGCCGCCCTGGATTTCGGTCTTGAGCGCGATCTCCTCAAGAACGGCACTGACCCTGAGGCAGTCTGAGATCCGTCCGGAGTAGACGATGGAGCGCCCTTTGGTGTGGACCTCCCAGGTGTGCTTCTCGGCCGTGGCCCTGGTGCAGCGAACCGCTTTGATAATCTGGAAGATCACCTCGTCGAACGTGTGCTCCTCGTCGTTGAACAGGACCACTCGCCAGGCGTCGAGCGTCCCGGTGTCTTCGATTACCTCTTCGGGACGGGTTTCGGGGTTCGGGCGGGTGGCGAGTCGTATCGTGTCCATGACGTTCGGTTCGTTCATCGGTGGTTGCGTTCGGGATGGCCAGTGAGCAATCTAGTCATCCATCGGAGAACTGGCAAGGGGCGGCGTGGCGTGCTCATGCCTGCACGACAGGTTCGACGGCCCCGAACGCAAAGGAGTCGGCCCCGAGTTCGATCCGGCACTTGGCGCCGACCGGGATCGTCATGAGCTCGACGATGTGCCCGTAGGAGAGGCCGGTCATGACCGGGGTGCCCTCCGGCATGCGGTCGGCATAGTAGGCGAACATCTTGTCGAACCGGTAGTCCCGGTTCTCGTCTGCCGGGTTCTTGCAGAACTGTCCGAACAGGAGGCCGCGGCACCGCTGCACCAGTCCCGCATTGAAGAGGTGCGAGAGCATCCGGTCGATGCGGTAGGCGGGTTCGTTGATGTCCTCTGCGAAGAGGAGCGCTCCCCTGAAGGAGGGCAGGAACGGGGTGCCGATCATCGAAGAGAGCACCGACAGGTTGCCGCCGATGAGCCGCCCGGTCGCCGTCCCGGGTTTCAGGCAGCGGAGCTGGTGCCCTTCGAAGTTGCTCAGCGAAGCGGCGTAGCCCGGGTCGGTCAGCATGCCCCAGAAGTGCTCCTCGGTGTAGGATGTCGGCGCAAAGAGCTCGGTGGCCGCCATGGGCCCGGAAAAGTTCACCAGGCCGGTTTTGGCGAAGACCGCCAGAGAGAGTGCGGTGATGTCGGAATAGCCGACCAGGATCTTGGGATTCGCCGCGATGAGGCCATAGTCGATACGGTCGAGCAGCCGGGTCGCCCCTGCTCCGCCGCGAAGGCAGAAGACAGCTTTCACCTCGGGGTCGGCAAAGGTCTGGTGGATGTCGTGGAGTTTGTACCGGTCGGTGTGGGCCGGGTCGATCTCGGCCTGGTTCAGGTAACGCGACGGCCTGACCCTGAATCCGTGCTGTTCGAGGTAGGTTACCGCCTGCTCGATCTTTTCGGGCTCGGCGCAGGTCGACGAGGGGGAGATCAGTCCGATAACGTCCCCCCGGCGAAGGGCTTTGGGTATCAGGATCTTCATGGGCGAAAAAAAAACATCAGCAGCACTTGTCCGGCACTGCTGATGTTTCAGGTTGGTTGCGCTTCCGGGTGCGTTGCTTCAGGCAACGTCCTCGGTAAGCAGGATCGCCTTGTTGTTGCTCACTTCGAAGAAGCCGTCGGCAATCTGGAAGGACTGCGTGGACTTGTCGGGAAGCGAGAGCTTCACCTTTCCGCTCTTCAGGGCGGAAAGCAGCGGCGCATGTCCTTTCAGGACCTCGAAGAGCCCGTCCTGGCCGGGGGCGATGATGCTGCTGACCTCACCCGAGAAGAACAGCTTCTGCGGCGTGACGATGTCGATCGTTAAGGCTTTGTCGGAACTGGCCATGTCTTACCGTTGGTTTAGAGCGTTTTTGCTTTTTCGACAGCCTCTTCAATGGTGCCGACCAGGTAGAACGCGGCTTCCGGAAGTTTGTCGTGACGGCCTTCGATGATCTCCTTGAAGCCCTTGATGGTGTCTTCGAGTTTCACGTACTTGCCGGCAAGGCCGGTGAAGGCCTCGGCGACGAAGAACGGCTGCGAGAGGAACCTCTGGACCTTGCGGGCACGGGCCACGACCAGCTTGTCATCATCGCTCAGCTCGTCCATACCGAGAATGGCGATAATGTCCTGGAGGTCCTTGTAGCGCTGGAGGATCTGCTTGACGGCCTGCGCGGTGTTGTAGTGGTCGTCGCCGATGATGTTCGGGTCGAGGATTCGCGAGGTGGAGTCGAGCGGATCCACAGCCGGGTAGATGCCGAGCTCGGCGATCTGACGGGAAAGCACCGTCGTGGCGTCGAGGTGGGTGAATGCGGTGGCCGGAGCCGGGTCGGTAAGGTCATCAGCCGGCACGTAGATGGCCTGCACCGAGGTGACCGAGCCTTTCTTGGTGGAGACGATCCTGTCCTGGAGCTCACCCATTTCGGTACCGAGGGTCGGCTGGTATCCCACGGCGCTAGGCATACGGCCGAGAAGCGCGGAGACCTCGGAGCCTGCCTGGGTGAAACGGAAGATGTTGTCGACGAAGAGCAGCACGTCGCGGCCCTCTTCATCGCGGAAGTACTCGGCGATGCTGAGGCCGGTCAGGGCGACGCGTGCGCGGGCTCCCGGGGGCTCGTTCATCTGGCCGAACACGAGTGCGGTCTTGTCGATAACACCGGACTCCATCATCTCGTGCCAGAGGTCGTTGCCTTCACGGGTGCGCTCGCCGACGCCGGCGAACACGGAGTAACCCGACTGCTGCTTGGCGATGTTGTTGATGAGCTCCATGATGAGCACGGTCTTGCCGACGCCTGCACCGCCGAAGAGGCCGGTCTTGCCGCCGCGGGAGTAGGGCTCGAGGAGGTCGATGACCTTGATGCCGGTCTCGAACATCTCGGCCTTGGTGGAGAGCTCGTCGAACTTCGGAGCCGAGCGGTGGATCGAATAGGACTTGCTCGAAGGTACCGGGCCGCGGCCGTCGATCGGTTCGCCGACGACGTTGAGCATCCTGCCGAGGACCTCGGCGCCGACGGGAGCCTGGATCGGCTTGCCGGTGTTGGCGACGCTCATGCCCCTGACCAGGCCGTCGGTACCCTCCATGGCGATGGTCCGGACACGCTCCTCGCCGAGGTGCTGCTGCGTCTCGAGTACGAGTTTGGAGCCGTCCTGACGGGTGACCGTGAGGGCGTCGAGGATTGAGGGAAGCTGTCCCTCAGGAAAGTCAACGTCAACGACAGGGCCGATGATCTGGGAAATCTTGCCTTCTTGCATGGTGACTGATGGATAGGATTTGTGTTGCGATAAACCTTTGTAGCCAAAGCCGTTGGGCTTTCCCGTGCTACTCTTCTTCCTGCCGCCCGGCTGGTTGCCGGCGAGGGCTGGCTGAGCCACCTGAGGGATTTGAACCCACGACCTACTATTTACGAAACAGTTGCTCTACCACTGAGCTAAGGTGGCTTGGAAGCGGCTCCACGGGAGGCGAGCCACAAAATCAAAGCCGAAATATACTCTAATTGTTTTCAAATCACAAAGCAATTATCGGGCTCTGCAGGGGTTGAAAAATATCGGCGATTCATCTATAATTCAAGGCTTCTCAATCGTTATCGTCGTCTGGTTTCATTACATTCTGATAAGGATTTCCTCATGAAAAGAATTCAGTCCCGTTTCAAGGCCCTCTGTGCCTCCCTGTTGATCCTCCTTGCAGGCATCATGATCTCCAGCCCCCTCTCGGCGGCTCCGGTGAAGGCCCCCGCGTTTTCCGGCGTGACCATGGACGGCAAGCCGTTTTCCTCCTCATCCCTTGCCGGCAAGGCATACATCGTCAACTTCTTCGCGACCTGGTGCCCGCCCTGCAGGGCCGAAATACCCGATATGGTTGCGGCCCAGAAGGCATGGGAAGCCAAAGGCTTCACCTTCGTCGGCATCGCCGTGAACGAGACCGTCCCCTCGGTAAAGGGATTCATGAAGAGCAACGGGATCACCTATCCGGTGCTCATGGCGAACCAGGGGATCGTCCAGGCATTCAACCGCTATGTAGACGGCGGGATCTCCGGCATTCCGACCACCTTCGTCGTCGATGCCTCGGGAAACCTGACCAATGTGATCGTCGGCCCCCGGGACAAGGCAGCCTTTGACCAGATCATCAGGGCATCGCTCCCCAGGAACAAGTGAGATGATCCTCTGCGCTCCTTTTTCAGACCCCGTGCCGACGACCGACAGCGACCACGGGCAACAAGCAGCTTCACCATCTACGCCCCGGGGGACCAGTTCGCCGGGGCGTCTCTGTTTGCTCCTGTTTTTACGTTACTACGTTCTCTAACAACCGATCATCTATCATTATGGAATCGATCCCTCTCAATGCACCGCCCTTCGTCAGGAACCGCAAGCTGCTCCAATGGGTACAGGAGACGGCCGCACTCTGCCTGCCCGATTCAGTCTGCTGGTGCGACGGTTCACAGGAGGAGTACGACCGCCTGTGCGGCGAAATGGTGAACAGCGGAACCTTCATCAAGCTCTCTGAGGAGAAGCGCCCGAACAGCTACCTTTGCCGTTCCGATCCGAGCGATGTCGCCAGGGTCGAGGACCGCACCTTCATCTGCAGCATCCGCAAGCAGGATGCCGGCCCTACCAACAACTGGGTCGCCCCCAAGGAGATGAAGGCGACCCTGAACAAGCTTTTCGCCGGCTGCATGAAGGGGCGCACCATGTATGTCATTCCGTTCAGCATGGGCCCACTCGGCTCCCACATCTCCCATATCGGCGTCGAGATCTCCGACTCCCCGTATGTGGTCACCAACATGCGGATCATGACCAGGATGGGAAGCGCCGCCCTGGAGCTGCTCGGTGAGGATGCGGAGTTCGTGCCCTGCCTGCACTCGGTCGGTGCCCCGCTCGCGCCCGGCCAGGAGGATGTGCCGTGGCCCTGCAACGATACCAAGTACATCGTGCACTTCCCTGAGGAGCGTTCGATCGTCTCCTTCGGCAGCGGCTATGGCGGCAACGCCCTGCTCGGCAAGAAGTGCTTCGCCCTGCGTATCGCCTCGTCGATGGCCCGTGAAGAGGGGTGGCTCGCCGAGCATATGCTGATCCTCGGCGTCGAATCGTCAAATGGCGAAAAGGACTATGTCGCGGCGGCATTCCCGAGCGCCTGCGGAAAGACCAACTTCGCCATGATGATCCCTCCCGTCCAGATGGAGGGGTGGAAGATCACCACGATCGGTGACGACATCGCCTGGATCAAGCCCGGCAAGGACGGCCGGCTGCATGCGATCAACCCCGAGTACGGATTTTTCGGCGTCGCTCCCGGCACCTCCGTCAAGAGCAACCCGAACGCCATGGCCACCCTCTACGCCAACTGCATCTTCACCAACGTGGCACTTACCCCGGACGGTGATGTCTGGTGGGAGGAGATGACCAAGGAGCCGCCGCCCTCCCTGATCGACTGGCAGGGCAAGGAGTGGACTCCTGGCTGCGGTCGGCCTGCTGCGCACCCGAACGCCCGTTTCACCTCGCCGGCCAGCCAGTGCCCCTCGATCGATCCCGGCTGGGAGGATCCCGAAGGGGTGCCGATCTCGGCATTCATCTTCGGTGGACGCCGGGGCGACACCATCCCGCTGGTCTACCAGTCGGCGAACTGGTACTACGGCGTCTACCTGGCAGCCACCATGGGCTCTGAGAAGACCGCTGCCGCCGCAGGCAAGATCGGCGACGTCCGTCGCGACCCCTTCGCCATGCTCCCCTTCTGCGGCTACCACATGGGCGACTATTTCAACCACTGGCTGCATATCGGCAGGGACCTTGCCGAGCCGCCGAGGATCTTCGGCGTGAACTGGTTCCGGAAGGACGAGAACGGCAAGTTCCTCTGGCCAGGTTTCGGCGACAACATGCGGGTGCTGAAGTGGATCATCGGCAGGGTGCGTGGCCGGTCGGCTGGGGTCGAGAGCCCCTTGGGCTGGATGCCGAAGTACGAGTCCATCGACTGGCGCGGCCTTGAGGATTTCTCCTTCGAGCAGTTCACCAAGCTGATGTCGGTCGACCGCGAGGCATGGAAGCAGGAGCTCTTCTCGCACGAGGAGCTGCTGGAGAAGCTCTACGACAAGCTTCCGAAAGAGTTCACGCACATCCGCGAGCTGATGCTCTCGACGCTCTGGATGTCACCCGAGCACTGGGAGCTTGCCGCCGAGTGCTACGCGGAGCAGTAAGGGCCGGAGCTAACCGGTCATAACGAAAAAAGGCGGGCATGCAGCCCGCCTTTTTTCGTTATCGAGGGGAGTCCGATCAGTTCTCGTCGAGCGTGAAGCCGATCTTCACGGTGACCTGCCAGTAGGCGACCTTCTGGTTCTCGACGTGGCAGCGGGTCTCCACCACCTCGACCCAGCGGATGTTCCTGATGGACTCCGCGGCTTTGGCGACGGCATTGTTGACGGCATCTTCGATGCTGGTCTGGGAGGAGCCGACGATTTCGATCTTCTTATAGATATGTGCGCTCATGGCGATGTTCTGTTACGGGTTTACGGAAAAAGCTCGCGACGTGCGGGCAGGGGCTACGCCGGATATCGCAAAATAGGATCGGGAGGGGAAAAATTCCCGTAATTCGATTTTTTTCATGCTCCCTGCAGGTGGCCGGCGCCGGCGGTGCGGCACTTAAGTCTATTTTAATATAATATTTAGGCGGTTTAGTCGGCGATGGTAAAAAGTTTGCGTCGGCGATGATTTCGCTTGCGAGTGTCCCTCTCTTCTGTTATTATATTACTTGATAGTTATATAGGTATACGGTGTGGAGTATCCCTGTGTTGACTGTCGGTATCCTCTTCGACATTTCCTTTCGATCCCTGAACCTGTCGAAGGGATCGCTGCCCGGCCGCTTTTTCCTGTGCGGCCGGTCGCTTCCGGCGATCCTCGGCTGTTCATACATCATGGCCGGCCGGCCTGCAATGCGCCGGCTGTTTCAGGGGTATGCTTCCGGACGGCACCTGCCGACCGGGGGCGAAATGGTCGGGAGCAGTGTCGCCTGCGGCCCTCTTCCGACCCTGATCTTGCCGCGGCAATGCCGCGGACGGCTGATACGGTCCTGCCGCGCATGCCCGCCAGTACTGTTTCTCGATCCTGTTCCTATTACCGAAAATACTGAATAGAACCTGTCCATGAACTATGGTTTCGTGATCGATGCGCGAAAGTGCATCGGCTGCCATGCCTGCACGGTCGCGTGCAAATCCGAGAACGAGGTCCCGCTCGGGGTGAACCGGACCTGGGTGAAGTATGTCGAGAAGGGGAGCTTCCCCAACACCCGGCGCCATTTCTCGGTCATGCGGTGCAACCACTGCGAGGAGGCGCCCTGTGTCGAGATCTGTCCGGTCGAGGCGCTGCACAAGCGGGAAGACGGCATCGTCGATTTCGATTCCCGGCGCTGCATCGGCTGCAAGGCGTGCGGCCAGGCCTGCCCCTACGGCGTCCCCTTCATCGACCCGGAGACCGGCACCTCTGCCAAGTGCAGTTATTGCGCCCATCGCAAGGAGGTCGGCATGCAGCCCGCATGCGTGGTGATCTGCCCGCAGCAGGCGATCGTCTCCGGCGACCTCGACGACCCGTCGAGCGCCATCGCCCGGCTGGTCGCGACCGAAAAGACCACGGTCCGCCGGCCCGAAAAAGGAACGAAGCCGAACGTCTTCTACATCAACGGCGACGGGGCTTCGCTCGAGCCGCTCCAGGCCCCGCCGGCCCAGGCGTACCACTGGAGCTCGCAAGCCCGCGGCGTCGGCCATTTCGCCAAGTACAACCTTGACGACGGCCACTCGCACCATGGCGCCCCGGCCGTCCAGCCGCCCCACAGGGTCAGGGGGGCGGCGACCACCGCCCGCCGCGTTTACGACGCTCCTTCCAAAGGATCGGTCTGGGGATGGGAAGTGCCCGCCTATGTCTGGGCAAAGGCCGTCTCGTCCGGCGCATTCCTGACGCTCTTCCTGTTCATGGCGCTCCTCGGCATCACCCTGCCGGACGGCCTCCAGTGGGGGATCTGGGGCGCTTCGCTGCTCTTCCTGGCCCTGACCGGCGGCCTGCTGGTCAAGGATCTCGACCGGCCAGACCGGTTCGCCTCGGTGATGCTCCGTCCGCAGTTCGGCTCATGGCTGGTCCGCGGCGGGCTGACGATCACCGGCTACGGTGCCATGCTCGCGCTCTGGGGCGCCGGCAAGTTCCTCGGACTGCCTGCCGTCGAGACGGCGGCGCTGTGGGGCGGCGCGGCCTTCGCCCTGGCGACGGCGGTCTACACCGCATTCCTCTTCGGTTCCGCCAAGGGTCGCGATTTCTGGCAGAGCCCGCTGCTCTCCCTGCACATGCTGGTCAACTCGATGATCGCCGGCGGATCGGCCGTCGCCGTGATCGGCATGGCGACGGGCGCAGGCGGCGAGGTTTCCGGCGCCTTGAGGATGCTGCTCGCCGGCTCCTTCACCCTGCACCTGCTCATCATGGCGGCCGATCTCTACGGCAAGCACCCCTCGGCATCTTCCGAACGTGCCGCCGAGATCATCCGCCACGGCGGGCTGAAGCAGCAGTTCTGGGGCGGCAGCGTCGTCGCAGGCAACCTCCTGCCGCTCGCGGCGGCAACGCTCTCCTCCGACCCGGCCGTGCTCGCCCTGGCAGCGCTCCTCGGCCTCGCCGGCGTCTTCTTCACCGAAAAGGTGTGGGTCATGGCCCCGCAGTCCGTTCCGTTAAGCTAACCGAGCAACATCCATACGACCATGAGCTATCAGCACAAACCATCAGTCATAGAGTCCGTCGCCGAGAAACTGAAGATCATCCCGGACCTCCACAAGGATGACCGCCGCTCAGGCGGCCCCGAGGGGGTCGAGCAGATCGCCTGCCCGCCGCCGGACAAGTGGGACCACTGGGTGGAGCTCGATTCGAAGAGCTGGCCCGAGAAGAAGGAGAAGTCCTACATGATCGTGCCGACCGCCTGCTTCAACTGCGAGGCGGGGTGCGGCCTCTTGGCCTACATCGACAAGGAGACCATGGCCATGCGCAAGCTGGTCGGCAACCCCTACCACCCGGCGAGCCGGGGGCGCAACTGCGCCAAGGGGCCAGCCACCCTCAACCAGGTCGAGGACGAGGACCGGGTGCTCTATCCCATGAAGCGCGCGGGCGCCCGCGGCGCCGGCAAGTGGGAGCGGGTCTCCTGGGACAGCGTGCTGGACGACATCGCCGGGCGGATGCGCAAGGCGATCAGCGAGGGGCGCAACAACGAGATCTCCTACCATGTCGGCCGTCCCGGCCACGAAGGGTTCATGGAGTGGGTGCTCAGGGCCTGGAACGTCGACGGCCACAACAGCCACACCAACATCTGCTCGTCGGGCGCCCGGTTCGGCTACGCCATCTGGCAGCTCTTCGACCGCCCTTCTCCGGACCACGCCAACGCGAAGTTCATCCTGCTCATCAGCGCGCACCTCGAGTCGGGCCACTACTTCAACCCGCACGCCCAGCGCATCATCGAGGCGCGTATGAAGGGGGCCAAGCTCGCCGTGCTCGATCCTCGCCTCTCCAACACGGCCAGCATGTCCGACTACTGGATGCCGAGCTATCCCGGCACCGAGGCGGCCGTGCTGCTTTCGATGGCGAAGGTGATCCTCGACGAGGGGCTCTACAACCGCAACTACCTCGATAACTGGGTGAACTGGCAGGCCTACCTGCAGGCCGAGTATCCCGGTACCCCGGTGCTGTTCGAGAACTTCATCGAAGCGCTCAGGATGGAGTACGCCTCCTTCACCCCCGAGTTCGCCGAGAAGGAGAGCGGCGTGCCGGCGGCCACCGTCGTCGAGGTGGCCCGCAAGATCGGCGAGGCCGGGACGCAGTTCTCGACCCATGTCTGGCGGAGCGCCAGCAGCGCCAACCTCGGCGGCTGGCAGGTCTCCCGCACCCTGCACTTCCTGAACGTCCTGACCGGCAGCGTCGGCACCGTCGGCGGCACCGCCCCGAGCGCCTGGAACAAGTTCAAGCCGCATACCCATGCCGAGCCGAAGCCGCAGACCTACTGGAACGAGCTGCACCTGCCGAACGAGTACCCGCTGGCCCACTTCGAGATGAGCTTCCTGCTCCCGCACTTCCTGAAGGAGGGGCGCGGCAAGCTCGACGTCTACTTCACCAGGGTCTTCAATCCGGTCTGGACCTATCCGGACGGCTTCTCCTGGATCGAGGCGCTCGAGGACGAGTCGAAGATCGGCCTGCACGCCGCGCTCACCCCGACCTGGAGCGAGACGGCCTACTTCGCCGACTACGTCCTGCCGATGGGCCACTCTCCCGAACGGCACGATATCATCAGCTACGAGACCCACGCCGGCAAGTGGATTGCCTTCCGCCAGCCGGTCATGCGCGTCGCCCGCAAGAAGATGGGCGAGAAGATCGACTTCACCTGGCAGGCCAACGTCGGCGAGGTGTGGGAGGAGGACGAGTTCTGGATCGAGCTCACCTGGCGCATCGACCCGGACGGCAGCATGGGCATCCGCCAGTACTGCGAGTCCCCCTACCGCCACGGCGAGAAGATCACTATCGAGGAGTACTACCGCTACATCTTCGAGCGTGTGCCCGGCCTGCCTGAGGCCGCCGCGAAGGAGGGGCTCGACCCGCTCGGCTACATGCAGAAGTTCGGCGCCTTCGAGGTGGAGAGCAAGGTGTACGACGTGCACGAGAAGCCGGTCCCCGCGGCCGACCTCGAGGGCGCCTCGGCCGATCCGTCGACCGGCGTCCTGAAGAAGAACGGCAAGGCGGTCGGCGTCGAGGTGGAGGGCAAGGCCTGCACCGGATTCCCGACCCCGTCGAAGAAGCAGGAGTTCTACTCCCGGACCATGGTGGACTGGAAGTGGCCCGAGCACCGGATTCCCGGCTACATCAAGAGCCATATCCACGAAGAGAAGATGGATCATGGCAAGGGCGAGTTCGTGCTGGTGCCGACCTTCCGCCTTCCGGTGCTGATCCACTCCCGTTCCGGCAACGCCAAGTGGCTCGCCGAGATCGCCAACCGCAACCCGGTCTGGATCAACGCAACCGATGCGGAGTCGCTCGGCATCCGGAACGGCGAGCTGATCCGCGTGAACACCGAGATCGGCTACTTCATCAACCGCGCCTGGGTCACCGAAGGGATGCGCCCCGGCGTCGTGGCCTGTTCGCACCATATCGGCCGCTGGCGCCGCGAGCAGGATCCGAGCTGCAACCGCTGGGCGGCCAACAAGGTGAACATCTCCCGTGAGGGGAACGGCAAGTGGAAGATGCGCGTCGAGGAGAGCATCAAGCCGTTCGAGAGCAAGGATGCCGACACCTCGAGGATCTTCTGGTCCGATGGCGGCGTGCACCAGAACATCACCTTCCCGGTCCATCCCGACCCGATCAGCGGCATGCACTGCTGGCACCAGAAGGTGCGCGTGGAGAAGGCGCACGAGGGGGACCAGTACGGCGACGTCTTCGTCGATACCGACAAGTCCTTCGCGGTCTACAAGGAGTGGCTCGCGATGACGCGCCCTGCGCCGGGCCCCGGCGGCCTCCGTCGCCCGCTCTGGCTCAACCGCCCCTTCAGGCCGGACGAGTCGACCTTCTACATCGACAAAGCGTGACCCGTTGCCGACCATGAGCCCCGTAACTCCAATAATCAGGAAGATCGGCCCCAGGTCCATTCCTGCGGCCGCAGCCGCCTCGGTGTTCGCCCTCCTGCTGCTCCATTCGGCGCCGGCGCTTGCGGCCTCGCCGCTGAACGGCGCGGGCGGCGTCGCCTGGTGGGGATGGGTGCTCGGCCTGTTCCTCTTCTCCTTCCTGCTCGGCATCGTCGCCGTGCTGGCAGGGGTCGGCGGCGGGGTGCTCTTCGTCCCCATCGTCAGCGGCTTCTTCCCCTTCCATATCGATTACGTCCGTGGCGCGGGACTGCTCGTCGCCCTGGCTGGCGCGCTCTCTGCCGGTCCGCCGCTGCTCCGGAAAGGGATGGCGGACCTCAAGCTCGGCCTGCCCATGGCGCTGGTCGGTTCGGTCAGCTCCATCGTCGGGGCGATGGTGGGCCTGGCGATGCCGGCCCAAAACGTCCAGCTGCTGCTCGGCATCGTGATCCTCAGCATCACGGTCGTCATGCTCAAGGCAGGCAAGTCTGGATACCCGGAAGTCAGGGAGCCTGACGCGCTTTCCCGCATGCTCGGTATTTCCGGCTGCTACTACGAGGAGTTCGCCAAGCATGAGGTGGCATGGCAAGTCCACCGGACGCCGCTCGGGATGCTCCTCTTTTTCGCCATCGGGTTCATCGGCGGGATGTTCGGCCTCGGGGCCGGATTCGCCAACGTTCCGGTCTTCAACCTGCTCATGGGCGTCCCCCTGAAAGTCGCCGTGGCGACCAGCGGCCTGGTGCTGTCGATCAACGGTTCCGCGGCAGCCTGGGTCTACATGTTCAAGGGGGCGGTACTGCCGATCATCGTGGTCCCCGCGGTCGGAGGGATGATGCTCGGCTCGAAGATCGGCGCCCGGCTGTTGCCGAAGGTCAACACCAGGACCATCAGGAGGCTCGTCATCACGATCCTGGCCCTTTCCGGATTCCGTTCACTGCTTAAAGGCTTTGGGATATGACAGGCGCCGACCGGAAAGGGGCTTACGCCGACAGGGTCCAGCTCGCCTATGCGGGAACCCTCGAATTCATGTCCCATGCCATCATCATCGTGATGGCTATCGGGTTCGTGCTTTACGTATTCCAGCTGCTTCCGCTCACGGTGCCGGTTGAGACCGTTGCCGGGAACTGGCACCTGAACGCCACGAAACTCCAGATGAAGATCCATCACCACTCCGGATGGAGCTGCTTCACGGACCTGCAGACGATCATGCATGGCGACGCCGTCAGCTATGCCTCGGTCGTCTTCCTCTCCATGGCGACCATGCTGTGCCTCGCGACCGGCGCCATGGCGTTCTTCCGCGAGAAAAACCATCTTTACCTGACCATAACGATCCTGCAGGTGCTGGTGCTGCTGGTCGCCGCCAGCGGCATGCTCATCAGCGGCCACTAGGCGAAGGCCCCTGACGGTATCGATATCCAAATCCAACAACACTCAAGGAGCCGACCATGCCCGACACCAAGAAACTCGCGATCATCGCCTCGAAAGGCACCCTCGACTGGGCCTATCCCCCCTTCATCCTCGCCTCCACCGCCGCGGCGATGGACATGGAGGCGGTCGTATTCTTCACCTTTTACGGCCTGCCGCTGCTCAAGAAGCAGATCGACGCCAAGGTGACGCCGGTCGGCAATCCGGCCATGCCGATGAAGATGCCCTTCGGCAGCAAGGAGTTCCAGGCCATCAACTGGTCGATCCCGAACCTCATTTCCGGCAACGTCCCCGGTTTCGAGACCATGGCCACGAGCATGATGAAGGAGACCTTCAAGAAAAAAGGGGTCGCCACGGTCGAGACGCTCCGCGAGATGTGCCTCGAGAGCGGCGTCAGGTTCATCGCCTGCCAGATGACCATGGAGGTCTTCGGTTTCGACAAGAGCGAGTTCATCGAGGGTGTGGATTACGGCGGTGCGGCAACCTTCCTCGAATATGCGGCTGACGCGAACATATCCCTCTTCATCTGAGGAGGAACCAGGGAGGCTTCCGTCATGTTATATGTGCATTATCCGCCGTTGCCCGCCGCTGTTCAGGCAAGGCTTGCCATGATGTTTTCAGCCGTACAGCCGCATCGGCGGTGCGGAGCTTGCGGCCCATACCATAACCGGAGTGCGTCCATGGAACAGGAAGAGTGTTCGCCTTTTTTTTCACGATGCAAGATGAAGGGGCCCCGTTCCAGGGGGGCGGAACCGGACTCGTCCGATGCGTCACGGCGTCGTTGTGTCGAGGACAGTTCCCGGGAGTGTGCCATCGGTGCGGTGACTCAAAACGGTGACGGCGCCATCGAACGGGAGGGGGGGGCCGGTACGGAATGAGCGGTGCTTGTGGGGCGTGAAGTGTGCTTGCCTTCAGGCCGTCCCGGCAGGTTGCCGGGACGGCCTGCGGTTTTTTTACCGGATCAGAGGCCCAGCGAGTGCAGAAGCAGCGGAAGGGCGCAGACGCCGATAGCAACGTTCAGCGCGCCGCAGATCTTGGTGATCACGTTGTTGTGCTTGTACCAGGTGAACGGCAGCAGGATGGTCAGTCCGTTGATGAGTACCAGGACGGTGCCGAGGGGCCACACCTTGCCGAGCATGAAGGCCTTGTAGCTGAAAAGGGCGGTCATGAAGAAGATGCCGAGGAAGAAGTGGGCGTAGACCTTCTTGTCGCCGGGATTGTAGAAGTGCATCGCGACGACGACCCAGAACAGGCCGTAGGTAGCGAAGATGGTCCCGACATAGACACGGGCTTCCGGAGGCATGCCCACATCGAACAGGTAGAGGACGACTGCCGTGAAGATCTGGGCGACCCCGCCGAACCACAGCGCGACGTTGGCCAGGCTCCTGAATAGTTTCGCATGGTCGGTTTCGCTATTCAGGCCAAAGCCGAGCTGCTCGAGGCCGAACACCCAGACGGTCACCACGAGGCCGAACACCCCGATCGCTTCCGGATTGACAACGTTCATCTGAACTCCTTTCTCTTTGTGTTGGTTGTGTTGCGTAGAACAGCGTTCCGTTTCCTTGCTTGGTGGTGGCATGAAAAACGAAAAGCGTGGCAAAATTTACTGTTAATAAACCTCAATTCTGATTTTTTTAAATCATCGACAGGTTGTATTGGGTGTTGACTGCAGCAGCCGCGGGCTTTTCCGGACAGCGCACATGAATTTCCGCGGTTTTTCATACCTTTTCAGCGGCAGAAACTCCACGAGAACGATCATATCCACCCATGAGCGAAGAACCAGTCGGCCCGACGAACCCCAAGGCCCCCGCTACCGGGCATGACCTCTCCGCCGGCCTGAAGTCGCGCATCCTTTCGGGCTTTCCTGCCCTGGCCAGCAGGAACTTCCGCCTTTATTTCATCGGGCAGATCGTCTCGATGATCGGCACCTGGCTGCAGATGGTCGCCCAGGGGTGGCTGGTGCTCGAGATGACCGGCTCGGCCTACTGGGTGGGCGTCGCCGCGGCCTGCTCGACGATCCCGACCCTCTTCCTCTCCCTCATCGGCGGCGTGGTCGTGGACCGCTATCCCCGAAAGGCCATCCTGCTCTGGACGCAGAGCCTCTCGATGGGCCTCGCCTTCATCCTCGGCATCTTCACCCTCACCCATTCCGTGACCATCCCGGTCATCCTGGTGCTGGCGTTCCTGCTCGGTTGCATCGGCGCCGTGGCTACCCCTGCCATCCAGGCCTTCCTGAGCGAACTGGTCGACCGGAGCCAGCTCCATTCGGCCGTCGCGCTGAACGCATCGATCTTCAACGCCTCGAGGGTCATCGGGCCGGCCATCGCCGGCCTCATGATCTCGTGGATCGGCACCGGCGGCGCCTTCATGGCCAACGGCCTGAGCTATGTCGCGGTCATCGTGGCCCTGCTGGCGATCTCGACTGCCCCCGCCCCATCCCGGGTCGTCAACGAGCATCCCTTCCAGTCAATCCGGGACGGTGTCGGCTACACCTGGCGCCATCCGATCCTCAGGACGATCGTGCTCTATGTCGCGGCGGTATCGATCTTCGGCTGGTCCTTCATGGCCATGCTGCCGGTGGTGGCCAAGCAGACCTTCGGGCTCGGCGCGTCCGGCATGGGCACCCTCTTCTCGGAGTTCGGCCTCGGTTCGCTGACCGCCACCTTCTTCGTCTCGATGTCGAATTCCCGCATTCCCGCACCGAAGATGGTGGTCGGCGGGATCCTCACCTTCACGCTGGCGCTCCTCGCCTTCACCTTCGCGACCGCCGTACCCCTTGCGCTCGCTTTCCTTTTCGTCTCCGGGCTCGGCATGCTCTCCGCGTTCGCCACCATGACCGCGACCGTGCAGCGGCTTGTCGAGGACCGCTACCGGGGGCGCGTGATGAGCATCTACCTCATGGTGCTGATGGGCCTGATGCCGGTCGGCAACTTCATGGTCGGGATCCTCTCCGACCGCTTCGGCACCGCCCTTGCCATCCGTTTCGGCACGGCCGTCACCCTGGCGGCGACGCTGGTCCTTGTCTCCTCGAAAAAGCGGATAACGGATGCGTGGGAGGCCTTCCAGGCGGGGAGCACCCCTTGAGCCGAGCGTTCTTGACCTCCTTGTAATCCGGCCCTGTCGGTTGGCTGTGGTAAAAAAAGGAGCGGGGGCTCAAGGGAGGTCAGGGACAAAAAAAAGACGATGCCTTCGCAGCACCGTCTTTCCCTTCTTGCCTTGTGTCCCATTCTCCTCTCCCCTCAATGCGCCCCAGACATGTCTGCCTTCCCGGACTTGTCGACCCTGATGAAGAGCAGCAGGGGCAGGCAGAGCAGGAAGAGCAGGGCGATCAGCTTGAAGGCGTCCATGTAGGCCAGGTGGTAGCTCTGGGCGGTCACGGTATGTTCCAGCGCCTTCCATGCGGACTGCTGCGCCTCGACCGGCGAGAGGGTCCGCGTCGCCAGGAGCTGCTTCATGCCGTCGAGCCGCATCACTGCGGCCGGGTCGTAGGGCGACAGGTGCGAGAGGAGCTCGGTGCGGTGCACGGCCACCCGCTTGGCGACGAAGGTGTTGGTGATGGCGATGCCGAATGAGCCGCCGAGCTGGCGCACCATGTTGTTCAGGCCGGTCGCCTGGCCGATGTCCCTGCCATGCAGGCCCGTGACGGCGAGCATGGTGACCGGGATGAAGATGAATCCGAGCGCCAGGCCGCGGATCAGGAGCACCCAGAAGAAGTTCGCCGAGCCAGACTGGAGCGTCTGCTGGCCGAGCTGCCAGCAGAAGAACATGAAGGCGCTCATGCCGAAACTCATAAGCAGCTTCGGCGAGGCGCCCCGCTGCAGGGCGATGCCGAGCGGCAGCGAGATCACGCCGGTGAGCATCGCGCTCGGGAAGAGCACCAGGCCGGTCAGCAGGGCCGTGAAGCCGAGCAGGCGCTGGACGAAGACCGGGAAGACGAAGAGCGACCCGTAGAGGCCGTAGCCCACGATAAAGGTGAGCACGGCGGCGATGGCCAGGTTCTTGCTCCGGCCCAGTACGCCCAGGTCCACCGCAGGATGGTCGGTATGCAGTTCGTGCCAGATGAAGAGCGCGAGCGACACCACCGCGATGACCGTGAACCAGGTGATGTAGGGTGTCTCGAACCAGTCCTTCGACTCCCCCCGCTCGAGGATGAACTGGAGCGACCCGATGCCGGTCGAAAGGAGGCCGATGCCGGCCCAGTCGATCTTCTCGACCGAGTGCTTCACCTTCGGCTCCTTCACGAAGGTGAGCGCCGCCCAGGCGGCCATGAGCCCGACCGGGATGTTCACGAAGAAGCACCACTCCCAGGCGAAGTAGTCCACCAGCCAGCCACCGAGCAGCGGGCCGATGGTCGGTCCGAGCACGAGGCCCATCGAGAAGATGCCGGTAGCCGCGCCACGCTCCTCGGGCTTGAAGGTTTCGTAGAGGATCGCCTGCGAGGTCGGCAGCAGTGCCCCGCCGCCGATCCCCTGGATGAACCGGAAGAGCACCAGCATCCAGATGTTCGTGGCCATGCCGCAAAGCAGCGAGGCGGCCGTGAAGAGCAGGATCGAGCCGATGAAGTAGGTGCGCCGGCCGAGGAGGTTTCCGAGGAATCCCGAGAGCGGGATGACGATCACGTTGGCGATGGCGTAGCTGGTCACCACCCACGAGACATCCTCGATGCTCGCCCCGAGGTTGCCGCTGATGTGGTTGATCGCCACGTTGACGATGGTGGTGTCGATCAGCTCGAGCATGGCCGCCACGATGACCGTCACCGTGATGATCACCTTCCTGATGCCGGTTTCGTAAGCGTGCGCCGGGAGCTGGTGGCCGGGATCGGTGATCGGGGCCTTGATGGCTGCGGTTGTCGTGTCGGAGCTCATGGCTTACTTGACCTTGACTTCGACGATGACGTTCATGCCTGCTGCCAGGGGCTCCTTGGGACGGCTGTCGAACACGATCTTCACGGGCACCCTCTGGGTGACCTTCACGAAGTTGCCGCTCGCGTTGTCCGGAGGCAGGAGGGTGAACTTCGCCCCGGTGCCTGCGGACATCGACTCGACGTGCCCCCGGTACTCCTTGCCGGGGAAGGCGTCGACGCTGATGGTCACCGGCTGGCCCGGGCGCAGGTGTTCGAGCTGCGTCTCCTTGAAGTTCGCTACCACCCAGAGGTCGCCGCTGCCGACGACCGCGATGAGCTGCTGGCCCGGCGCGACATACTGGCCGGGCTCCACCGCCTTTTTCGAGACCCTGCCGGCCGCGGGGGCGGTGATGGCGGTCCACGAGAGCTGGAGTTCGGCGTTCCTCAGTTCGGCTTCACGCAGTTTCACCTGGTTGCCGGCGGCGGCATGCTGTGCCGAAGAGGCGGTCGCTCCGGCGTTCGCCGCGTCGAGCTCGGCCTGCGAGATGACATCCTGGCGCTGCAGGTTGCGGCTCCTTCGCAGGTCCGCGCCGAGCTTCCGCTCCGTGGCTTCGGCCGCTGCCGCCTGCGACTTCGCCGTCATGAGGGCCGCTTCGGCCATGTCGCGCTTCACCTGGTAGTCCGAAGGATCGAGCACGACGAGCGTATCCCCTTTCGTGACCGCCTGGTTGTCCTTCGCCCTGACCTCGGCCACCTTGCCGGGTACGCGCGGGATGACGGGGTAGACATCACCCTCGATCTGGGCGTTGTCGGTCTCGACGTAGCTGAACGAACGGAAGAGCTTCATGCCCCCCCAGACGATGCCGACGGTCAGCAGGATGCCGAACAGGGCCATCCTGACCTGTGCCGCCGGACCGCTCTTCTGCTCTTTCTTCTTGTCCTGGTTCATGCTCTGCGAATCTGCCATGGGAGATCAATCGTTGGTGGTTGACAATACTGCTGCCCCTGCCGGAGCTGTGCCTGCTCCCGCGACGGCCGGCGACTTCAGCACCAGCACCGGGCACCCCGCCCGGCGCATGACCGCCTCGGTCGTGCTGCCCACCAGGAGGCGGGAGATGTTGTTCGAGCCGTGCGAGGCAAGTACGATGAGCTCGGCGCCGTGACGTCCCGCCTGGTCGATGATGATGTCGGCCGGGGAGCCATACTCCACGGAGAACCTGACGTTGCACCGGTAGGCCGAAAGCATGTCGGAGTAGCGCGAGAAGTGGTGGAGCTGCTCTTTCAGGAGCAGGCCCGGGTCGCCAGCGTCGGGGCTGCCGACGTGCAGGACGAGCAGCTCCGCATCGTGCGCGTGCCGCTCTGCGGCGTGGACCAGGGCCCTCTCCGAAGCGGGCGAGAAGTCCACCGGGCAGAGGATCGTTTTCGAAGCGGTTCCGTTCGTTGCGGTCATCGTCGGGCCTCCGTCAGTTTTCGATCAGGTCGCCCGAAGCGCGCCTGACCTCATAAGTGTTGAGCACCTGTTCGTAACGAGCCTGGAGGTTGGCCAGCTCCGCCTGCGCGAGCGCCGCCTCCGCATCGAGGAGGTCGAGGGTCGTGCCCATGCCGTTCTGGTGCCGGATCCTCGCCTGCTGTGCGGCCAGCTCCGCCTGGGAGACCTGGAGCGAGGTCGTGCCGATCCGCTCCCTGCTCGTCCGGAGCGAGTTGAGCGCCTGTTTCACCTCCGCCTGCGCCTGCTCCTCGGCATCGAAGCGCTGCTGCTGCGCGGCGTGCATCGAGGCCTTTGCTTCGCTGTTCGCCGCGCTTGTCCTGAATCCGTTGAAGAGCGGCACCTGGAGCTGGACGCCGGCCATGACGTTGGTCCGCATCTCCTTGATGTCAGGATAGTAGCCGTTCGAGGTGCCCCAAGAGGCGGCGCCGGTGATCGTCGGGAACCACTCCTTCACGGCGAGGGCCCTCCTGGCTTCCGCCGCGTGGAGGTTTTCCCGGGAGAGGGCCACCTCGGGGCGATGGTCAAGTGCGGCGGCAGTCAGCTTCCCGGCATCGGCGTCGGCCGATTCGGCCTTGAACGATCCGCTCAGCGGCAGCCTTCCGCTGCCCTTGAGGCCGCAGAGGCGCCGGAGTGCGATCTCCTGGTTCTCGAGTTGCGACAGCAGGGCGATTCTCCTGTCCCTGGCCGCCGACAGCCGCACCTCGGTGGTCAGGAGGTCGAAGCGGGTGGCTGCGCCCTCCCGGTAGCGCTTCTGCATGTGCTCGAGGTTGCCCGAGAGCGCGGCGATCTCCTTCTCCTGGACCTTGACGGCCTCCTGCAGGAAGAGCACCGAATAGAACGAGCGGGCGGTTGCCAGTGAAAGGTCGCGGAGGGTCAGGTCGCGGGAGATTCCTGCGGCCCTCCGGCCGGTTTTCGCGATATCGACCCGGCTGCCGGTCCTGCCGAAATCGAAGAGCACCATCTCCGCCGCCACCTTCGCGCTGTAGTTGTCGTGCGGCATGAATGCCTCCATTTGTACCGGGTCGAGGTAGGTGTATCCCGACTTGACCGAAACCTGCGGATACCATGCGCTGCGGCTTTCGGTGACCCTGGCGTCGGCGGCCTTCAGCTCTTCGCCGGCCTGCAGCGCCCTCGGGTTGCGCTCTTTGGTCAGCCGTATCGCCTCGCCGAGCGTCATCGGCGTTTCAGCGGTTCCTGCGGCGAAAGCCGGCCCTGCCGTGGCGAGGAGTGCGGTAATGGCGATCAGGATTGCCGTGCTGTTTGGTTTCTTCATGATCCTTGGCTTGTAGGCACCTCTAAGAATATGTTCCGCAACCCGATAGCTGCGTTGTTCCGACAGTTCGGGATTGCCCGGCACTTTTTGGAGCGGCCCTTGTGTCTCTATTAGGTTATAAATTGCAACAACCGTGCCAGAGGTGCCGTTTTATGTGAAGTATAAGGTAACTCATTGTGATGATATGAATTACGATAAATTGTTCGTGGTGCCTTTTGTTTGGCTGTTTCTGAAATATTAAGAATATTCTGTAATAGGCGTTCCGAAATAATCAGAAAAGGCTCCCATGATAGACCGCACCTCCGCTGAATCCCGCCGGCTGATGCAGTACCTCGGCGACGCCATCGGCACCATCCGCGAGCCGCAGGAGCTCTTCCGAACGGTCACCGACAAGCTCCGCCTCATCTTCTCCTTCGATTCCGCGGTGATCGTCACCGTCGACCGGGATCGGCGCCACCTCAGCCTTTTCTTCGAAATGCTCCGGTTCAGCCTTCCGGAGCACATCAGCCGACAGAAGCGGCTGATCGCGGGCTCCTGGTTCGAGCACCGCCTCGACGAGCGGTCGGTGGCCACGGTCAGCATCGAGCGCGAAGCGCCCGGGCCGGACGACCCCGACATGCCGGTCTTCAGGACGCTCCATGAGCTCGGTATGCGCCAGCTGGTGCTTGCCCCCCTGCGTGTCGGAGGGCGGGCGATCGGCTTCCTGAACTTCGTTTCGAAGGAGGAGCGTGAATGGTCCGAGGAGGACCGGGAGCTGCTCGCGGTGGTGTCGGCGCCGATCGCCATCGCCGTCAGCAACGCGCTCGCCTTCGAGGAGCTTCGCCAGCGGGAGGCCGAGACCGCCATGCAGCTCGCCGTCAACAACGCCCTGCTCACCATCCGGGACCGGAACAGCATGATGCTTGCCTTCTGCGAGCAGGTGGCCAAGCTCGTCCCCTGCTCGTTCATCGGCATCAGGGTGCTCGGGGAGGACGGCCGGTACCGGATCTTCGACAACTTCATCCGCGGTGAGGGGGGCGGCTTCCAGCCATTCTCCCCGCTCGAACTGCTCCATGTCGGCGATGACGAGGCGATCCTGCGGGAGACCGTGGAGATCATCTCGAGGCCGGGGGTCTACTCAGGCGCCAGCTTCGACCGGTTCGCCTCGGAGTTCCGGCTGGTGTCGCTCGTCAGGGAGCGCTTCGGCTTCTGCTCGACCATCGTCTCCCAGCTCTGGGACACCCCCGGCAGCCGGGCCGGCCTGATCATCTCCGGCAGCGAAAGCGCGTTCGGCGAAACGGAGCTCGCCACCGTGCGGCTCGTCATGCCGCAGCTCGCGCTCGCCCTGCAGAACTTCCTCGCCTTCGAGGAGATCGACAAGCTCCGGCGCAAGCTCGAAGGGGAGCGCACCTACCTGGTCGAGGAGATCCGGGCGGCGCACAATTTCGAGGAGATCATCGGCAGCAGCGCGCCGCTTGCAGCCGTGCTGCGCAGGGTCAGCCAGGTGGCTCCAACCGACGCCACGGTGCTTGTGCAGGGGGAGACGGGGACGGGCAAGGAGCTGATCGCACGGGCGATCCACAACCTCTCCCCGAGGAAGGAACGTGTGCTGGTGCGGGTCAACTGCGCTGCCCTGCCGGCGGCGCTCATCGAATCCGAACTCTTCGGGCACGAAAAGGGGAGCTTCACCGGCGCGACCGAACGCCGGATCGGCAAGTTCGAGCTGGCAGACGGAGGCACCATCTTCCTCGACGAGGTCGGCGAGCTGCCCCTCGAGCTGCAGGCGAAGATGCTCAGGGTGCTGCAGGAGCGGGAGCTCGAACGCATCGGCGGGAGGCAGGTGATCCCGGTCGACCTCCGCGTGATCGCCGCGACCAACCGGGACCTCGAACGGGAGGTCGCGGAAGGGCGCTTCCGGGGCGACCTCTTCTTCCGCCTCAACGCATTCCCGCTCTTCCTGCCGCCCCTCAGGGAGCGTCGGGAGGACATTCCCGTGCTGGCGATCCACTTCGCCGAGAAGTTCGCGCGCGAGTTCGGCAAGCCCTTCCGGTCGATCCGGGAGGCGGACATGGCCGAGCTCTCCTCCCGCCCCTGGCGCGGCAATATCCGCGAGCTCTCCCACAGCGTCGAGCAGGCGGTGATCCTCTCCGAGGGTTCGGTGCTCGACTTTTCGGCCGTGCTCCCGTCGCGCCTGCCGGAACCGGCGCTCCCCGACGGGGTACGCCAGTCGACGATGCGGGAGTTCGATGCGGAGGTGTCGGAGATGGAGCGCCGGCTCATCCTCGACACCCTCGAGCGCTGCGGCGGGAGGGTCAGCGGCGAAGGGGGGGCGGCCGGGCTGCTCGACATCAACGCCAAGACCCTCTACTCGAGGATCGACAAGCTCGGCATCAGGAAGCGTTACGGAGCCTGACGGACACCTGCCGGCTCACCCGCAGACGGCGCGGATGGCATCGGCGACGATGGGGATGCCCCGTTCGATCTCTTCCGGCGCGTTGTTGCAGTAGGAGAGGCGCATGGTGTTGTTGCGGCTGCCCTCGGGGTCGAAGGTGCTGCCGGTGACGAAGACCGCCCCGCCCGCGATGGCGCGCTTGAGGATCTCCGTGGCGTCGGCCCCCCCGGGCAGCGTCAGCCAGATGTAGAAGCCCCCCTTCGGCTCGCTCCAGCGCACGTAGGCCGGCAAGTGCCGCCTGAGCGCCTCCGACATGCATGCGGCGCGGCGCTTGTACTCCTGCCGTACCGAGGCGATGTAGCCGTCGATCTTCCCGGAACGGATGAAGGCGTCAGCGATCACCTGGGTGAAGCTCGGCGAGCAGGCGTCGGCGGACTGCTTGATGAGCTCGCACTTCTCCCAGATCGCCTCCGGGGCGAGCATCCAGCCGAGGCGCAGGCCGGGGCCGAGGATCTTGGAGAACGATCCGGTGTAGCAGACGTCGACTCCGTCAGGGTCTGAGGACTTGATCGGCTTCAGGCGGTCGAGGTGCTCCTCGCTGAACCAGAGGTCGCCGTAGGCGTCGTCCTCGATGAGCGGGATGTCCCGCCCCTGCAGCGCCTCGACGAGCTGCCGCTTGCGCTCGCTGGTGTAGAGCATGCCGCCCGGGTTGTGGAAGTAGGGGGTGACGTAGAGGAACTTCGCGGGATCGGGCCGATCGGCCTCCTCGCGGAGCATGGCGATGTCGATCCCCTCCTCGTCGACCGGGATGGAGGCGATCTCCGCGCCGCAGGAGCGGAAGGCCGCGATGGCGCCGATGAAGCAGGGGTACTCGGTCAGCACCCGGTCGCCGGGGTCGATGAAGGCCTTGGCCAGGATGCTCAGCGCCTGCTGCGAGCCGGTGGTGACCATGAGGCGGTTCGTCCTGACCGGCAGCCCCTTGCGTTCGAGGAAGCCGCCGAGCGACTCGAGCAGCGACGGCAGGCCGGGGGTCGGCCCGTACTGGAACGCCGCCCGCTTCGACCGCTCGTCTAGGCTGCGGAAGAGCTCCTCCACCTCGTCGACCGGGAAGAGGTCGTTGCCCGGCATCCCTCCGGCGAAGGAGATGATGTCGGGCCTCGAGGCGAGGCTCATGAGCTCCCTGATCGCCGAGGAGCGGAGGGCTGAAACGGAAGATGAAAAGCGGGGCATGTAAGGTCTGTTTGGGCTATCCCTGTCCCCGGGCTGAAGCCCGGGGCAACTCGGGAAAATGCAAGATTTGAATGTCCGTCGGGCTGAAGCCCTCCTGGATAGGGGATCATCCCGTGGATATCGGTGAAGAATCCGTCACCATTGCCCCGGGGGTTGACCCGGGGAGAGCGTCACAACTGATAAACATCCCCCGCCTGAAGCAGCTCCATCTTGTGCAGCTGCAGCACCTCGATCGCCTTCTGCGGCGTGTCGGTGCGGATGACGGCGGTTGCGTGCCCGTCACCGCTGGCGAAGGCATACATGTACTCGATCGAGATGCCGTTGTCGGTCAGGATCTGCAGCGCGTGGTGCAGCGCCCCCGGCTTGTTGTGCATGATGATGCCGATGACGTCGGTGATCTTCACGGCGAAGCCCTGCTCCCTGAGCACCTGCTCCGCCAGCTCGGGCTTGCCGGTGATCACGCGGAGGATGCCGAAGTCGGTCGTGTCGGCGATGCTGAAGGCCGATATGTTGATGCCGTTGTCAGCCAGGATGCCGGTCAGCTCGGTGAGGCGGCCGGCGCGGTTTTCGAGAAACACCGAGAGTTGCTTGATGATCATGGTGGCTACTCCTTGCGGTTACGAGAGTTTGCGTTTGTCGACGACGCGCTGCGCCTTGCCCTGGCTGCGCTCGATGGTGCCGGGCTCTACCAGCCTGACGCCGGCGTGCAGGCCGAGGAGGCTGGTCAGGTTGTTGCTGATGCGCTTGCGGAGCCCTTCGAGCTCCTTGACCTCGTCGGAGAAGAACTGCTCCTCTACCTCGACCTGGATCTCGAGGGTGTCCAGGTTGTTCTGTCGGTCGACGACCAGCAGGTAGTGTGGCTTCGTCTCGCTCATCTCGAGCAGCACCGACTCGACCTGCGACGGGAAGACGTTCACGCCGCGGATGATGAGCATGTCGTCTGAACGGCCGACGCACTTCTCCATGCGCACCATCGTCCGGCCGCACTCGCAGCGCTCGGCGTGCAGGCGGGTGAGGTCGCGGGTGCGGTAGCGCAGGAGCGGCAGCGCCTCCTTGGTGACTGCGGTGAAGACCAGCTCGCCCAGCTCGCCGTAGGGGAGCACCTCGCCGCTCTCGGGGTTGATGATCTCGGGGATGAAGTGGTCCTCGAAGATGTGCATGCCGTGCTGGACGGAGCACTCCATCGAGACGCCGGGGCCGATCACCTCGGAGAGGCCGTAGATGTCGTAGGCCTTCAGGCCGAGCAGGTTCTGGATCTGCGTGCGCATCTCCTCGGTCCAGGGTTCGGCGCCGAAGATGCCCGCCCTGAGCTTGATCTTCGACGGGTCGAGCTTCGCGTCGCGGATCGACTCGCCGAGGAAGGCCGCGTAGGAGGGGGTGCAGGCGATGACCGTCGAACCGAAGTCCTCGAGGAGCTGCAGCTGCTTCATGGTGTTGCCGCCGGAGATCGGGATGACCGATGCGCCCACCTTCTCGGCGCCGTAGTGCAGGCCGAGGCCGCCGGTGAAGAGGCCGTAGCCGTAGGCGACCTGGATGATGTCGTGCTTGGTCACGCCGGCCATGGAGAGGGAGCGGGCGACCACCTCCGACCACATGAGGATGTCGTTGTGGGTGTACCCGACGACGGTCGACTTGCCCGTGGTGCCGCTGGAGGCGTGGAAGCGGACGACGTCGGCCTGCGGCACGGCGAAGAGGCCGAAGGGGTAGTTGTCGCGCAGGTCCTGCTTGGTGGTGAAGGGGAGTCTCTGCAGATCCTCGATCGAGCGGATGTCGCCCGGCTCGATCCCCATCTCCTGCAGCTTGCCACGGTAGAACGGGACATTGAAGTAGATGCGCTCGACCATTTGGCGGAGCCGTTCGCCCTGCAGTTCGGCCAGCTGGTCGCGGCCCATGCACTCGTGATGCTCGTTCCAGATCATGGATGTCGGTGTTAGTTGGTTGAAAGCTCCAGCCCCCTGCGGAAGGCCCTGATGTTGCTGTCGACGACCTCGCGCCCCTTGGCTCCGAAGAGGGCCTCGATGCCCGCTTCCAGCTTGTCCGGCGCGATGCCGGTGAAGGGCGCGCCCGCCCCCAGCATGACCATGTTCGATGCCCGTGCGCTTCCGGCCTCCCTGGCGATCTCTGCGGCCGGCACCAGGACCGGCGCGCCGATGCGGGCAAGCTCGGCGAGTATCCCCTCCATCGGCGGATAGTCAGGTATGTTCACGAAGGGTTCGAGCGCGGTGGCTACGTGGCCGTCGGGGGCGAGGTAGGGAAGGTAGCGCAGCGCCTCCAGCGGTTCGACCGAGAGGATGAGGTCCGCCGTACCGAACGCGATCAGGTCCGCGTAGAGTTCGTGGTCCGCGATCCGAAGGTGCGACTGCACCGCGCCGCCGCGCTGGCTCATGCCGTGCACCTCGGCCTGGCGGATTTCGAGCCCCTCCTGGAGTGCCGCCCAGTCGATGACCGCGGCGATGCTGAGGATTCCCTGGCCGCCGACCCCGGCGAGTATGATGTTCTTCTGCATAGCCGTTTACTGCCCTTTTGCCGCCGCTCGGCGTTTCTCTTTTGCCGCCTTCTCGATGCAGTCGCGCTGGGCGATTACCACCGAGACCCCTTCGAACGCGAACTCTTCGCGCAGGATGGCGACAGCCTCGTCAAGGTTTTTCCTGAGTGGCACGAAGTGCCTGATATGTGCCCGGTCGACGCCGAGCCCGATGCAGATATCCACCAGCTTCGGACCGGTGGCCGACGACTGCTGGCCGCCCGTCATGGCGGTGGTGTCGTTGTCCGCGATCACCACCGTCACCGGCGAGCGGTCGTTGACCGCATCGAGCAGTCCGGTCATTCCGGAGTGGGTGAAGGTCGAGTCGCCGATGACGCACACGGCGGGCCTGAGCCCGGCATCGGCCGCGCCCTTGGCCATGGTGATTGCCGCACCCATGTCCACGCAGGTATGGATTGCGCTGTACGGGGGCAGGGCCCCGAGGGTGTAACAGCCGATGTCCGAGAAGACGTGGTGGTCGGCGTGCTCCCTGATGGCGACGGTGATCGCGTCGAACATGTCGCGGTGGCCGCACCCTTTGCAGAGCTCCGGCGGCCGGTTCGCCACGATCCCCGGGATCGCCGGGGTCTCCGGCAGTCCGACGCCGAGCGCCGAGGCGAGCAGGTCGGTGGTGAGCTCTCCGGCTCGCGGCAGGGTCCCGTCCATACGGCCCCGCACCTTCGGCGAACCGAAGTAGCCCCTGAAGAGCTCCTCGTAGACCGGATAGCCCTCCTCGACCACCAGCACCTCGGAGCAGGCGGCGAAGAGCTCCTCGACCATCCTCCTCGGCAGCGGATACTGGCCGATCTTCAGCACCCGGCACTCGATGCCGTGGGCCGCCCGGGCCTCCATCGCATAGTTGTACCCTATGCCGAAGGCGATCACCCCGATGGGGCCGGAGCCCCCGGCAGGCCGGTTCAGGAACGACGACTCCGACAGCTCCTCGAGCTTCGGCTGCAGGTCGAGCAGGTGGCGGTACTGCACCCTTGCGTTGTGCGGCATGAGCACGAAGCGCTCCGGCGCGTACTCGGCCTTCAGCGCGTTCTGCGGGCGCGGGGAGCGCTGCTCGACCCCGGCCCTCGAGTGCGACAGGCGCGTGGTCATCCTGACGATCACCGGCAGGCGTACCTCCTCCGAGAGCGCGAAGGCGTGGAACATCGTATCGTAAAGCTCCTGCTGCGAGGCAGGTTCCAGCACCGGCACCATCGCGAAGCGGCCGTAGGCGCGGCTGTCCTGCTCGTTCTGCGACGAGTGCATCGACGGGTCGTCGGCCACGGCGAGCACCAGACCGCCGTTGACGCCGGTGATGGCCGAGTTGATGAAGGCGTCGGCGGCGACGTTCAGCCCCACGTGCTTCATGCATACCAGGCTGCGCTTTCCGGCGTAGGACATGCCGAGCGCCGCCTCGTAGGCGGTCTTCTCGTTGGCCGACCAGGAGGAGCGGACCCCGCCTGCCCGCGCGGCTTTCGATCGCTGGATGTATTCGGTGATTTCCGTGGAGGGGGTCCCGGGGTAGGCGTAGACGCCCGATATGCCGGCATCGAGCGCGCCCTGGGCGACGGCCTCGGCACCGAGGAGGAGTTGACGGTTCATTCGTGGTTCATACTGATGGGGCCCCTTCCGGGGCGCGATCTATCCTGTTTAAAGATCAGAAAATTTTCCTTCCCGACGGAGTGAAAAAAAACGGCGGTGCCGGCGGTGGGCCGCTCCCCGGCAGGCGTCATGCCGCGCCCTCCCGGACGGGCTCCTTCTTCAGGAACTCGATGACGAGCCACTTCTCTTCGTACCTGGCGCCGGCGACCCGCATCCCGGCAAGGAAGGTCGGCAGCACCACCCCCTTCTGGTAGTTGCCGATCCGGACGGTCATCGAGTCGCCGATCTGCGTGACGTTGGCCTCCATCCGGTTGTCGGAAACGAACGGCAGGCGGAGCTTCATCAGGTAGCGGCCGTCACCGGACTTCCTGATCTCGACGTGCTCCTCCCGGTAGAAGATGTCGAGGGGGTTGCGGTCGCCGTAGACCGCCTGGCCGACCCTGCCGAGCATCTCCAGCCCCAGCACCTCGGTGCGGAAGAGCGGCACCCTGGTGATGGGGATCGGGGCGAAGGAGGTCTCGATCTGCTCGAGGTAGCGCTTCTGGATCTCCTTCCATCCCGTGAAGTACTGGCCGTCGACCTCGTCCATGTAGACCCTGTTGACGACGACCTGGTCGACGGTGATGTTGTAGAGGTTCAGGTAGGTCAGCGCCCGCATCGACTCCTTGATCACCATCTTCTCCGGGTTCATGACCAGGCGGACGGTGGTTTTCGACCCGTCGGAGAGCAGCTCGATGATCCCCTCGATCGACGAGAAGAGCTGGTCAACCTGGTCGTACACCTCGGTCTCCGGTACGAGGTCGTGCAGTTTGCCGATCCGTTTCGAGAGCGGGCGGATCACCGGCTTGACCACATACTTCTCGAGGTTGCGCATCAGCTTCAGCATCCAGCCGAAGGTCTCCGGGATCGAGAGCAGGCGCAGCGTCTCGCCCGTCGGCGCGCAGTCCACCACCAGGAGGTCGTACTCGTCGGACTCGTTGTAGCGCTTGATGTAGGAGAGCGAGAAGAGCTCCTCCATGCCGGGCAGCACCCCCATCTCCTCGATGTAGATCCCCTGGATCCCCTGCACCTCCATGAGGTGCGCGAAGTGCTCCCGCACGATCTCCCAGTTGAGCGACAGATCGCCGTAGACGCTCACCTCCTGACCCCAGAGGTTCTCCGCGATCTTCACCGGCGACGGGCCGAGCGGGATGTCGAAGGAGTCTCCGAGGCTGTGGGCCGGGTCGGTTGAGATCACCAGAGTCCGGTACCCCATGCCGGCTGCCCTGACGGCGGTGGCCGCGGCGATCGAGGTCTTGCCTACGCCGCCCTTCCCCGTGAACACGATGTTCCTCATGATGCCTCCTTGCGGGGGAGCGTTGCCTGCGGCGGGGTATACGGTAACTAACGGTCGGGCATGCCTGAAAATTCATCATGATCCCCGACGGCGGGGGTCTCTTTTTTAAAAAAAATATAGCCGTTATTGTTGCTTTCTTATGGGCTTATGCTTAGAATTGAGGAGGGGGATTTTGTTGCATGTCCGGTGCATCGCGTTCCTTTGCCGTTCATGCCCGCCCGCGCTCTCTTTTGCTATCTCATTTTCCTTAACCAGGTAAACCCGTCGGGAATGTGTTCCGCCGTGAATAGAGACCGAAAGCGTGTCAGTATTGCATTAACAATTGAAAACCCGGACATCTTATGGCAAAGGTTGTTGTTTTAGGGGCCGGAGTTGCAGGCCATACCTGTGCCTCGTTTCTCAAGAAGAAACTCGGCAAGAATCATGAGGTCGTGGTCGTCAGCCCGAACAGCTACTACCAGTGGATCCCGTCGAACATCTGGGTCGGTGTCGGCCAGATGACCATCGACCAGGTCCGTTTCAAGCTCCAGAAGGTCTATGACCGCTGGGGAATCATCTTCAAGCAGGCCAAGGCGGTCTCCATCTACCCGGAAGGGTATCCCGGGTATGACCGCGGATATGTGACGATCGAGTATACCGATGGTGAAAAGGCCGGCCAGACCGAGGCTGTCGATTACGACTACCTGGTGAACGCCACTGGCCCGAAGCTGAACTTCGAGGCTACCGAAGGCCTCGGTCCGGACAAGAACTCCCTCTCCGTCTGCACCTACAGCCATGCCGCCCACGCCTGGGAGAAGCTCCAGGAGAGCATCAAGAAGATGCGGGCCGGCCAGAAGCAGCACTTCGTCATCGGCACCGGCCACGCCATGGCCACCTGCCAGGGCGCCGCGTTCGAGTACATCCTGAACGTCGCCTACGAGATCTCCAAGGCGGGCCTCACCAAGATGGCCCAGATCACCTGGATCTCGAACGAGTACGAACTCGGCGACTTCGGCATGGCCGGCGCCTTCATCAAGCGCGGCGGCTACATCACCCCGACCAAGGTCTTTACCGAGTCGCTGCTCGCCGAGTACGGCATCAACTGGATCCGGCGGGCCGGCGTCTACAAGGTGGAGCCGGGAGTGGTCCATTACGAGACCCTCGACGGCGAGATGAAGACCGAGCAGTTCGATTTCGCCATGCTCATCCCCTCCTTCTCCGGCGTCGGCCTGACCGCCTTCGACAAGAGCGGCAACGACATCACCGACAAGATGTTCCTTCCGAACAAGTTCATGAAGGTTGACGCGGACTATGCCGCCAAGCCTTTCGACGAGTGGAGCGCCGCCGACTGGCCGACGATCTACCAGACGCCGATGTACAAGAACATCTACGCTGCCGGGATCGCCTTCGCGCCGCCGCACCCGAGCTCGAAGCCGCAGTCCAGCCCCAACGGGCGCCAGATATTCCCGACCCCGCCGCGTACCGGCATGCCCTCCGGCGTTATCGGCAAGATCGTCGCCCTCAATATCGCCGAGCAGATCCAGGACGGCCACAAGGAGCACCACCACAAGGCCTCGATGGCCCGGATGGGCGCCGCCTGCATCGTCTCCGGCGGTTTCGGTTCATTCGACGGGCTCGGCGCCTCGATGACCGTCTTCCCGATCGTCCCGGACTGGGAGAAATATCCGGAGTGGGGCCGCGACATGAACTTCTCGGTCGGCGAGGCGGGCCTCGCGGGCCACTGGCTGAAGTTCATCCTGCACTACCTCTTCTTCCACAAGGCGAAGGGCTATCCGTTCTGGTACCTTATCCCGGAGTGAGCGTGCATAGATTTACTGGCGCGCCGGGCATCGTCCCGGCTGAGAAACTATCGAACCAATAAACTTCGAGAACCATGGGCAACTATAAGATCAAGGCTTACTACGACGAAGCCTACCCGCCTGTTCCTGATTCTGCCACCCTCTTCTGGCGCAAGTTCGTGCCGTGGCAGCTGATCAGGTTCCTCATCCTGAACTACAAGATGATCCGCATCGTCGCCGGCGGCCACTCCTGAGCGCCGGTCGGCACGATGTCGTGCTGCTTGTTTGAACAACGTGAAGCCCTGCCCGAACGGGGCTTCACGCTTTTCTGCCAAGCCCTGTCGCTTCCCCCCCCCTGCGAAAGCCTGGAAATTCCGGAAAGTTCGTATCTTTTCCCTCAGGGCATCATGTTCCCCCGGACAACGGATACCCGTTTTTTTCTCCGATGCGGTTGCGCGTGTCGCCAACGTATCCTTCAGGCGTTTCCTGTGAGCCGGACCCGGGTCGATACGGTTACCTCAAAAGCAGCTCGCCACCCTCATGAAAGAGCGCAAACAGACTGCGGCCCTGGTGGCCTTCTTCCTGCTCGCCTACGCACTGTCGTGGTCGATCGGGATCCCGTTGGCCCTGCAGCAGCAGGGGGCCATACCCGAGCTGCTTCCCCGGTGGGCCCATTACCTCGTGGGTTACGGGCCGTTGCTCTCGGCGGTGGCCGTCACCCTTTTCATGGAAGGGGTTCCAGGACTTGCCAGGCTTTGGCGGCGCCGCATGGCCGTCAGGCCCCGGCCGTTCTGGTGGGTGATGGGGTTGTCGCCGCTCATCCTTGGCGGTGCGGTCCTTGTCGCGATCAACCTTCTTCTCCGGAAGCATACCGGTCTTGACGAGTTCGGCAGGGTGCACTTCCTGCCGCCGCTCGGCATCGGGGCACTGGCGCTGTGGATCGTAACGTTCGGCATCGGCGAGGAGGCCGGCTGGCGAGGTTTCGCGCTGCCCCGGCTGCAGAGGGACAGGGGCGCGTTCGCCTCCTCGGCAGTGCTTGCCGTTTTCTGGGGACTCTGGCACCTGCCACAGTTCTTCTACCTCTTCGACCCATCCATCGCCGCCGGATGGGCGTTCGGCCTCTTTGCCGGCACGCTCGTCCTCACCTGGCTCTTCAACGGTTCCGGCGGGTCGGTGGCCGTCGTCGCCCTGTGGCATGGATGCTTCAACTGCCTTACCGCATCGGTCGCCGCCGATCCTCTTGTCCCTGCCGTCTTGAGCACCGTGGTGGTGTTCTGGGCGGCACTTGTCCTGTTCATTGGCGGCCCTTCCCGATTTTCCGCTCAGCAGAAGGTGATCGTATGAGCTATCACAGGGAATACATCCGCAATGTGGCTGTTTTTTCGCTTGCTGCCGTTTCGGCGGGATGGGCGGGGCATTGGCTTGATACTGCAGTAAGTGGCCCTTCGGTCGAGGGGATCGGGCAGCTGCTCTGGATCGTGCTGCCGGTGACGACGGGGGCGCTGCTGCGTCTGCTGGCCGGTGACGGGTGGCGGGATGCCGGGGTCAGGCCGCTGTTCTCCGGCAACGGCAGGTGGTACCTGTTCTCCAGCCTCTTTTTTCCGCTCATGGCGCTGCTCTCCATGCTCGCGGGGGCGGCTTCCGGAGCGGCAGTCTTCAGTTTCCCAGGGGCAGGAGCCATGCTGCAGGCCGTAATGGCGGCGCTCCTCCCCTCGTTCATCAAGAATATCTTCGAGGAGTTCGCCTGGCGCGGCTACCTGACTCCCCGCCTGGCAGCTGCCGGCATGCCTGATTTCGCGAACCACACCTGCACCGGAGTTGTCTGGGCGGCATGGCATGTCCCGTATTACCTCTACTTCCTCGATGGAGCGACCATGTCCGCCTACAGCCAGCATGGTCCGGCGGTTTTCTACCCGATGATGTTCGCTGGCGTGGCTGCCCTCGCATTCCTCTATGGAGAGTTGCGTTTGCTGACGGGTTCGGTGTGGCCGATGGTTGTCCTGCATACGGTCAGCAACGCAGTTGGAGGTGCGCTGCTGCTTAACGGCTGGCTGCGGATGGGGCCGGTAGCCGACCTCATGGTTTCGCCGGCTCCGGGCTCGCTCCTCAGCATCCTGCTCAACATCGCTATCGGGCTTGGGCTCCACCGGTACAGGAAAAGCCGCGATTCCGCTTAAGCGTTGCAGGCGGAACACCCGGTTACAGGTACTCCACCACCTCGTCGAGGGGCTTGCGGGCCTTGGGGCGGGTTTCAGCCTCCGCTGAGGCGTAGCCGAGGGGGGTGATGGCGAAGATATCCTCGTCCGGCGTCAGGTGCAGCACCTTGTGCAGGTAGGCGGGGTCGAAGGCCGAGACCCAGCAGGTGGCGAGCCCTTCGGCGTGGGCCGCGAGCACGAGGTGGTCCATGGCGATGGCCAGGTCGGTCTCGAGCGAGTTCCACCCGTCGCCCGCGCGAGCCCAGGCGGCGTTGCGGTCCCCCTTGACGACAAGGATCACCGGCGCCTGGCTGAACCAGTCGCGAGGGTAGCAGGGATGCACGGCATCGAGCATCTCCGGCGACCGCACCACGAGGAACTTCCACGGCTGGAGGTTCTTGGCCGACGGGGCGAGCCTGCCGGCGTCGAGGATGCGCTCGAGCAGTGCCTGCGGTACCGGCCTCGACGGATCGTACCCCCTGACGCTTTTCCGCGTTCCGGCGAGTTCATGGAACTCCATGCTCATTTCCCCTCCGCGAGGCTGTTGAGGATCTCGAGGTCGCCGCCGCGCCCGATGGCGATGATGGTGCCATTCTTCTGGATGATCTCGGCGGGCCTCGGCGTGGTATGCAGCTCGCCCCCGGGCAGCTTGTAGCCGACGACGTTGATCCGGTGGTTGTTGTAGAGGTCGACCTCCTGGAAGGACTTTCCGACAAGCTGGGAGTTCTCGCTGATGAGGAACTGGGCGATCCTGAGGTTGAGGTTGCTGGCGTCGCTGAGCTCGTCGAGGTACTCCTCGAGCTCGGGTTCGATCAGGAGGTTGGCCATCCGCTTGCCGGCCGAGCGGTAGAGCATGACCACTTTTTCTGCTCCCGCGCGCAGCAGCTTGCTCTCCGACTCCTCGCAGTCGGCCCTGGCGACGATGTGCAGGTCGGGCTTCAGGTTCTTGGCGGTGAGCACGATGAAGACGTTTTCGGCGTCGTTGCCGGCGGCGGCGATCAGCCCCTTGGCGCGGTGGAGGCCGGCATCGACCAGCACGCTCTCGTCGGCGGCGTTGCCCTTGATGGCGAGGTCGCCGTTGTCGCGCGCCCTGAGCACCGGCTCGATGGTGTTCTCGATGACGACGAAGGGGATCCCCTTCGCCTTGAGTTCCTCGGCCACGTTGCCGCCGAGGCGGCCGTAACCGCAGACGATGAAATGGTCGTTGAGCTTGCGGAGCATGCGTTGGTTCCGTTGTTGTTCCCAGTGCGCGCGCCATTCGCCCGAGAGGAGGAAGACGGCGACGTTGGTCAGGGTGAAGAAAAAGAGGCCCGTGCCACCGATGATCAGGAAGATGGTGAAGAGCTTGCCGGCGTCGCTCAGCGGGTGGACCTCGCTGAAGCCGACCGTCGCCACGGTGATGACCGTCATGTAGACCGCGTTGAGCGGCGACATCTGTTCGATGGCCATATAGCCTGCCGTGCCGGTCGCCAGCAGCAGCGTCACGCTGACGATAGAAACCGCGAAAAGGCGGATGGCAGAGAGCTGTTGGGTGTCCTTGGTCAAGGGGAGCTGGTCAAGTTGTTGGGAGTGCCCTCGTCATACCTGGTGGACCGTTCCGAAATCGTTCGAGATGCTCTGGAACATCTTGTTGGTGGCCGTCTGCATGATGAACGACATGCCGGCGTTGGTCATCCCCTTCATGACCTGCTCCGGGATGATGCGGAAGGCCGGGTAAAGGATGAACCTGACATCGATCCGGAGGTCGAAGTCGACCTTGGTGCGTGCGCCGGCCAGGGGGGTCAGCAGCATGTCCGCTGTTGCCTTGCCCTCGAACTTGTAGTTTGCCGGGTCGTCGACCGTATCGGACATCGGGTGGTGGCGCCAGGTGATCTTCCTGCCGACCGTATACTGGCTGATCATCTCGTCGGAGAACTCCTCGACGTTCAGGCAGGCGACCTCCGGCGGGACCTCAAGCAGCAGCTCCTCCTCCTGCTTTACGTTGAAGACCACGTCGAAGGGGTTCTTCTGCGGGTCGGTCACCCGGAAGAGCCAGCGGAAGGCGTTTTCGTCTCCGAGCGGTTCAACGCTGTGGCAGAAGGGGTTGAAGCCCAGTATCCGCTTCTGGTCGGACAGATACCCGAGGGTCCTGTCGAACTCCCCGTGGAAAATCCACTGCCCTTTGCTCTTTCCGGTGGCATCCATTTCCATGTTCACGCTCTCTCCTGGTCGTCCGGCAGCGGGCTGCCGCGTGCTTGTGGTCTCTGTGAAAAATATACTCACTGCCGCCAAAAAAGCATGGCTCCTCCGACGGGGCCGGCGGATTTCAGGCGGTTTCGGCCTGCAGCCGTTCGGTCTGGTCGTGCAGGCGGAGCGCCTCGATGACGCTGTCGAGCTCGCCCTGCATGATCTGGGGAAGGGCGTGGCTCGTGAAGCCGATGCGGTGGTCCGTGACCCTGGACTGGGGGAAGTTGTAGGTCCTGATCTTCGCGCTCCGGTCGCCGGTGGTGACCATCGAGCGGCGCAGGTCGGCGCGCTCTTTCTGCTGCTCGGCGATCTGGATGTCGTAGAGCTTCGAGCGGAGCATCTTCATGGCCCGCTCGCGGTTCTGGAGCTGTGAGCGCTCCTCCTGGCATGCGACCACGATGCCGCTGGGCACGTGGGTGATCCTGACGGCGGTCTCGACCTTGTTGACGTTCTGTCCCCCCTTGCCGCCGCTGCGGAAGGTGTCGACCTGCAGGTCGTCCTTGCGGATCTCGACATCTACCTCTTCGGCTTCGGGCAACACGGCCACGCTCGCCGCCGAGGTGTGGATGCGCCCCTGGGTCTCGGTCTCCGGCACGCGCTGCACCCGGTGCACGCCGCTCTCGAACTTGAGGGTGCCGTAGACATCGCTGCCGCTGATCTCGAGCACCGCCTCCTTGAGGCTGCCGGGCACCGAGCCCTCGCTGGCGTCGAGGAGCTGGCAGCGCCAGCCGAGCCTTTCGGCGTAGCGCTGGTACATGCGCATCAGCTCCGCCGCGAACAGCCCGGCCTCGTCGCCGCCGGTGCCCGCCCGGATCTCCATGATGACGTTGCGGGAGTCGGCCTCCTCCTTCGGAAGCAGCAGCACCTTGAGACGCTGCTCGAGCTCCGGCAGGCGCTCCTGCAGCTCGTCGGCCTCGGCCTGCGCCAGCTCCCGCATCTCCGGGTCCTGCTCGGCCTTCAGCATCTGCAGGGCCTCCTCGAGCTGGCGTTTCGCGCCCGCCCAGGCGTCGTACCCCTGGACCACCTCCTTCAGCCCGCTGTACTCCTTGTTCAGCCTCCTGAAGCGCGCCTGGTCGGAGAGCACCTCCGGGTCGGAGAGCTGCTGCTCGAGGTTCAGGTACTTGTCCTTGATGGACTGGAGTTTGTCAAACATGGCCGATTCGGATACCGTGGCTCACTTGTTGATGAGGTCGTTGATCATGAAGAAGGCGAAGAGGGTCAGCAGGATGGCCATGCCGACCTGCTGGATGCGCATCTTGACCTCCAGCGGCAGCTCCCTCCCGATGGCCCCTTCGATCGCATTGAGCACGAACTGGCCGCCGTCGAGCGCCGGGATAGGCAGGATGTTGATGACGGCCAGCGAGACGGAGAGGATCGCCACGAAGTAGAGGAAGCTGACCGGCCCCTGCCCGGCGCTCTGGTTCGCCATGCGGGCGATCTTGATCGGGCCGCCGACCGACTTGCGGATATCCTCCTGGCCGGAGAAGAGCTTCGTGAAGCCCTGCACGGTCATGGTGGTGGCTTTCCATGTCTGGCGGAGGCCGCTCGCCACCGATCCACCCAGGCCGAGTTTGCGGCGCTCTGTGGCGATGGTCTGCTTGAGGGAGATGCCGACCTTGCCGCTCTTGTTCGGCACGACCTCGGTGACCATGGTTTCGCCCTTGCTGCGGATCAGCTCCGCCGTGACCGGGCCGGATGCGGCCGAGGGGTGGCGCATCCAGGTAATGGCGAGCTTCCTGCCGGCGCTTTTCGAGATGATGCCGACCACTTCGGTCCAGTCCGTGACGGGCCTGCCGTCGATCGCGGTGATGAGCGCACCGCTCCGGATGCCGGCCCTCTCCGCGGGTTCGCCGGAGAGCACCTGGTCCACGATCGGCGGCATGACCGGCCTGATGCCGAGGGACTGCTCGCTGCTGATCCTTCCCAGGATGTCCGACGGCGCCTTCACGGTCAGGAGGTGTCCGCCACGCTCGACGGTGTACTGCAGGTCCTTGACGGTGAGCTGTTCGGGGTCGACGGCCTCTTCCCAGTAGGAGATCCTGTGCCCGTTGACCGCGACGAGCCTGTCACCGGTGGCGACCCCCATCACGGCGAAGGGCGAGCCCGCTTCGACGAACGCCGGCGCGCTGACCGGGGTGCGCGACTCCCCGAAGATGGCGGTGATGCCGATGAAGATGGCCGCCGCGAGCACCATGTTCATGGCGACGCCGCCGGCAAGCACGATCAGGCGCTGCCATGCCGGTTTCGCCCGGAACTCCCAGGGCTGCGCCGGACCCGAGGCGAATCCGGTATCGAGGCTCTCGTCCACCATGCCGGCGATCTTGACGTAGCCGCCGACCGGGAAAGCCCCGACGCCGTACTCGGTCTCGCCGATCTTCTTCTGCCAGAGCTTGATGCCGAAGAAGTCGAAGCCGATGAAGAACCTGTCGACCCTCATGCCGAAGATCCGCGCCGTGATGAAGTGGCCGAATTCGTGCGCCGTCACGAGGATGAAGATGGCGATGACGAAGTAGAATATGGTGTTGATCAGGTCCATATGGTGTCGTTTCCGGGAGTTCCCTCCCGACAGGGAAGGGCATCGTTAGGGTTAGGGAGGCTGACCCGTGCAGGACGCAGCACGGGCGGCCCGTTTCAGCCGATAAGCTGTCCGGCCGTGCTGCGCGCCCAGCGGTCGGCTTCGAGGTACTCGTCGAGCTCGACCGGCTCCCACGCCTCGTGCGCCTGCATGGTCCGGTCGACCAGTTCGGGGATGCCGGTGAAGCCGATCCTGCCGTCGAGGAAGGCGGCCACGGCGACCTCGTTGGCCGCGTTCAGGATCGCCGGATAGGTCTTTGCGGCGCGGAGCGCGTCGTAGGCGAGCCGCAGGCTCGGGAAGCGCACCATGTCGGGCTCCTGGAAGGTCAGGCTGCCGCCCTTCGTCAGGTCGAGGCGGTCGATGCCGCTGGGGCAGCGCTCCGGCCACGCCATCGCATAGGCGATCGGGGCGCGCATGTCGGGCACGCCGAGCTGCGCCATGACGCAGCCGTCGATGTACTCGACCATCGAGTGGATGATGCTCTGCGGGTGGACCACCACGCCGATCCTGTCGGCGGGCATGTCGAACAGCCAGTGCGCCTCGATCACCTCGAGCCCCTTGTTCATCAGGGTGGCCGAGTCGATGGTGATCTTCGCGCCCATGTTCCACTTCGGGTGCTTGAGGGCCTGCGCGGGGGTGACCTTGAGGATCTCCTCCGCAGGGGTGTTCAGGAACGGCCCCCCGGAGGCGGTGAGGATGACGCGCAGGACATCCTCATGGCGGTGGCCGACGAGCGACTGGTAGATGGCCGAATGCTCGCTGTCGACCGGGATGATCTCCACGCCGTGCTTTTTTGCCAGTTCCGAGACGAGGCGGCCGGCGACCACCATGGTCTCCTTGTTGGCCAGCCCGATGTGCTTGCCTGCCCTGATCGCCGTGACGGTGGGCACGAGCCCGGCCGCGCCGACGATCGCCGAGATGACCAGCTCCGCCTCTTCGGCCGCAGCGACCGCGCAGGCGCCTTCGGTGCCGTGCAGGATTTCGGGGCAGTCGCTGCCGAGCGCAGCCTTCAGCGCATCGACCGAGGCGGCGTCCCGCACCGAGACCACCCTTGGCCGGAACTCCCTGACCTGCCCGGCGAGCAGTTCGATGTTGCCTCCGGCGGCAAGGCCGGCGACCGAGAAGCGTTCAGGATGCTGCCTGACGACGTCGAGGGTGCTGACACCGATCGAGCCGGTGCTTCCGAGGATGGAGATCGATTTCATGGTGGTGGTGACGAGGTTGCCGGTTGTGACGGCCTGAATTTATGCTTTTTACGGACGGCTTACAAGCCGGCACCCCCGTGGCTCGCGGCAAAAAGGCGAGCCTCGTTTGTTATCTGTCGAAAATGTGTTATACTGATGCCCTTTTCAATGGGTCTCTAGCTCAGCTGGTTAGAGCAACTGGTTTACACCCAGTAGGTCGGGGGTTCGAATCCCTCGGGACCCACCACTCCCCTCCCTCTCCTCCGATTTCTTATCTTTATCGCTCTCCCTGTCGGTATCGAATCCCGGTCCCGGTTCCGATACCGATTCCGGTCGGGGATGGTGTGTCGTGCCCCTGCGGACTTGCACTCTTGTTGCGCATCGTTTCCCCCCGGCGGACAGGGGGAAGCCGGGTTCGACAACCGAAAGCGACACCGATTTACACCAGGGAGGTCGTGCTGTTCCGGGCGGCGGTCAGTAGCAGACGTGGAAGCCTTGCGAGTCGGGCTGCACGGGCAGTTCGCGGACCGAGACCGAGGTTACCCTCGACCTCGACGGGCCGACTCGGGCCATTCCCACCAGTTCGTCCACCATGCCGGACGGCCCCTGCGCCTCGATCTCCACCGATCCGTCGGGCAGGTTGCAGGTCCATCCCGAGAGGTTCCTTGACGAGGCTTCCCGCACGACAAACATGCGGAAGCCCACCCCCTGCACCATGCCCTTGACCTTCGCGTTGACCCGTTTTTCCATCCCTGCTCAGTTCGACGCGATGTCTCGGGACTGGCGGAGCCGCTCGACCGCCTCCTCGAGCGCCCTGCGCTCGTTGTCGTCCATGGCGCGCTCTCCGGCGACGGGGGCGGGCGGTGGTTCCGTGGCTTCGACGGCCACATGCCCCTGTGGCTCCCTGCCGTTGCCGCAGTCGTGGGAGAGGTGCTCGGAGAACTTGTCTGCGCTGCGCTTGCCGAGGATCTCCTCGATCTGGCAGTACTGCAGGATCTCCTTGGAAAGCAGCTCTCTGGCGATCCTCTCCAGCTTGTCGCGGTGCTCGGTGAGCATGTCGAAGACCCGCTGGCGCGCTGCGTCGACGATCGCCTTCACCTCGTTGTCGATGAGGCGTGCGGTCTCGTCGCCGTACTTCCTGTCGACCCCGGGGCCGCCGTAGTAGGGGTTGTTGCTCTCGAGGAAGGAGAGGTAGCCGACCTTCTCGCTCATGCCGTAGACCACCACCATGTTGTAGGCGATCTCGGTCACTCGCTCCAGGTCGTTCTGGGCGCCGGTCGATATCTCGCCGAAGATGATCTCCTCGGCGATGCGTCCGCCGAGCAGCCCGCAGATTCTCGCCACCAGTTCGTTCCGGGTCATGAGGTAGCGGTCCTCGAGCGGGATGTTCAGCGTGTAGCCGAGCGCGCTGACTCCCCTCGGCACGATCGAGATCTTCTGCACGGGGTCGTTCTCCGGCATCATCCAGCTGACGATGGCGTGGCCTGCCTCGTGGTAGGCGACGATCTCCTTCTCGCGAGGGTTGATCACCTTGTTCTTCTTTTCGAGGCCGGCGATGACGCGCTCGATGGCGTCCTCGAAGTCCTTCATCTCGATCGACTGCTTGCCGCGGCGCGACGCCAGCAGGGCCGCTTCGTTGGCCGCGTTGGCGATCTCGGCGCCGGCGAAGCCGGGGGTCTGCGAGGCCAGGGCCTTGAGGTTGACGTCGGGCGAGAGCGAGAGGTTCTTGGTGTGCACCGTGAAGATGTCGATGCGTCCCTTCAGGTCGGGCTTGTCGACCACGACCTGGCGGTCGAAGCGGCCGGGCCTGAGCAGGGCCGTGTCGAGCACGTCCGCGCGGTTGGTGGCGGCCATGAGGATCACGCCCTTGTCGGTGGCGAAGCCGTCCATCTCCACGAGGAGCTGGTTGAGGGTGTTTTCGCGCTCGTCGTTGGCGCCCATCATGAAGCCCTTGCCGCGGCTGCGGCCGACGGCGTCGATCTCGTCGATGAAGATGATGCAGGGGGCCTTCTCCTTGGCCTGCTTGAAGAGGTCGCGCACCCTGGCTGCGCCGACGCCGACGAACATCTCGACGAAGTCGGAGCCGCTGATGCTGAAGAAGGGCACGTCTGCCTCGCCAGCCACGGCCTTTGCCAGCAGGGTCTTGCCGGTGCCGGGAGGGCCGACCAGCAGCACCCCCTTGGGCAGTTTGCCGCCGAGCTTGGTGTACTTCTTCGGGTCCTTCAGGAAGTCGACCACCTCCATGACCTCGGCCTTCGCCTCGTCGAGGCCGGCGACATCCTTGAAGGTGATGCGGGTATGCTCATCCAGGTTCTCGTAGAGCGCCGCCTTGTTCTTGCTGATGTTCATGAACTGCGATCCCGGGCCGCCCATCCGGCGGAACAGGAAGAAGTAGAGGCCGATGAGCAGGCCGAACGGCATGACCCACTGCAGGAGCTCACCGATCCAGCCGTTGCCGGGGGTGGCCTGGTATCGGATGCCTTTCGCCTCGAGGAGGGGCACCAGCCCCTCGTCGCGGACAGGGGTAACCACCAGCTCCCTGGAGTGCTTCTGGGGCTGGGTGCCGGGCATGCGGAATCCGGGGGCCGGCTCGACCCCGGTTTTCGGTGCGGGCGCGGCCTCCTGGTCCGGCTTGAGCTGGACGAAGATCCTCTCGGGCGAAATCCGCACCGACTCGACCTTCTCATCGGAGACGAGCTTCCTGAATTCGCTGTAGGCGATCTCCTGCGTCGACCCCTGCCAGAAGAAGGCGAGCTGGAAGCCGATGATCAGCAGGATGACGGCAATGTAGTAGATGAAAGAAAAACGGGGCCGGCGCTCCCCGTTGTCAGGTTCACCTTTATATGGATTTTCCGGCTTGAAAGGATTCTTGGGCATCGAAAAGGCTCATGTTGATAATTCACCATCGTGGTCAGCCGCACCGGAGGCAGGCGGCAAGGCCAACTCGGGCGGATCCGTTCATGGGGTGGAAACAGGTATTGCTACGGGTCGACCTCCAATATAGATAACCGAATCGAAAAATGAATTCTTCCGCTAAATAGTTTCACGACCCGCCCCGGTCGGCACCCTTCGGGCACCCGACGAATTTGTCGGGCAGTGTGGCGCCCGCTATGTTATATTTGACGTCAAACTACCGAAGAACCATTCGCCGATACCCTCATGAGTGCAGCAAGGAACAAGACCAACGAACGGATCGCCGCCCTGAAATCGATGCTCTGCGTGGGGCTCGACAGCGATCCGGCCAAAATCCCCGCGGTGTTCAGGTCGATGGAGCGCCCGGTGCTCGAGTTCAACCGGGCCGTCATCCGGGCCACCCGGGACCACGCTATCGCCTACAAGGTCAACACCGCCTTCTACGAGTCGCGCGGCCTTTCGGGCATGCGGGACCTCGGCGACACCCTCGAGGCCCTGCCGCCCGAGTGCCTCAGCATCGCCGACGCCAAGCGCGCCGACATCGGCAACACGAGCCGGCAGTACGCGAAGGCTTTCTTCGAATCCTGGCCCTTCGACTCGATCACCGTGGCCCCCTACATGGGCGCCGACTCGCTCGAACCCTTCTTCGAGTACGACGACAAGCTGGTTTTCGTCCTCTGCCTGACCTCGAATCCGGGATCCAGGGATTTCGAGGAGCAGCTGATGGCGGACGGCAGGCCGCTCTACCGAGCCGTGCTCGACCGCGTCAGCCGGTGGCAGCGCAACGGGAACGCCGGCATCGTGGTCGGGGCGACCAAGCCCGGCCTCATGGAGGAGCTGCGCCGCGCCGCGCCGGAGCTCTTCTTCCTCATCCCGGGGGTGGGGGCGCAGGGCGGCTCGCTGCAGGAGGCCGTGATGCAGGGCTCCGACGCCGACCGCCGCAGCGCCGCGATCAACGTCAGCCGGGCGCTGATCTTCCCGGAAGGGGAGTTCGCCAGCGTCGAGGCGTTCGAGGCCGCGGTCGGCAGGGAGGCCCGGAACCTGCACGACGGGATGAAAGGAATGCTGTAGAATTGCGTATTATCAGTGACGAAATTATGGACGGGCATCCTGGTCCTCCGCCGTTGCGGATGACCAGGTGCCCCATGAACAAGCATTAAAAGGGAGAGCGGTCATATGTGCGGTATCGTGGGTTACATCGGCAAACGCGAGGCGGCGCCGATCCTTCTGCAGGGGCTGAAGCGTCTTGAGTACCGCGGCTACGACTCCGCGGGCATCGCGGTGGTCGACGGCCAGATGCAGGTGCTGAAGCGCAAGGGCAGTGTCAGCAACCTCGAGGAGTTCATGTCGGGCACCGTGATGCTCGGCGCCACCGCCGGGATCGCCCATACCCGCTGGGCCACCCACGGCGATCCCAGCGACCGGAACGCCCACCCGCACATGAACGTCTCGGGCGACATCGCCCTCATCCACAACGGCATCATCGAGAACTATGGGATCCTGAAGCAGGATCTCATGGGGCAGGGTTACGACTTCGCGAGCGACACCGACTCCGAGGTGCTGGTCCACCTGATCGACCGCCTCTGGAAAGCCGACCCCTCGCTCGACCTGGAGGCGGCCGTGCGCCAGGCGCTCCGCCACGTCGAGGGGGCCTACGGCCTCTGCATCGTCTCCTCCCGCGAGCCCGACAAGATCGTGGTTGCGCGCAAGGGCAGCCCGCTGGTGATCGGCATCGGCGAGGGCGAGTACTTCATCGCCTCCGACGCCGCCCCGATCGTCGAGTACACCAACAAGGTGGTCTACCTCTCCGACGGGGAGATGGCGG
>OMIK01000003.1 GCA_900299075.1 Chlorobi bacterium Chlorobi_1 | reverse complement strand
CCGCGCGCTCCCCATGGCCTCGGGCCTCAAGACCGCCCGTCCGGAGCTCAGCGTCTGGGTGGCGACCGGCGACGGCGACGCGCTCTCCATCGGCGGCAACCACTTCATCCATACCCTCCGCAGGAACCTGGACCTGAACGTGGTGCTCTTCAACAACGAGATCTACGGCCTCACCAAAGGGCAGTACTCGCCGACGACCAAGGTCGGCCTCAGGACGGTGACCTCGCCGTCGGGCGTCATCGACCACCCGTTCAACACGGCGGCCCTGACCCTCGGCTCCGGCGGCACCTTCTTCGCCCGCGCCATGGACCGCGACGGCAAGTTCCTGCGTAACGTGCTGCTCCGCGCGGCACAGCACAGCGGCACCTCGCTGGTCGAAGTGTACCAGAACTGCCCCATCTTCAACAACAGCGCATTCCAGGCGTTCGCCGGACAGGAGAACAAGGACGACACGACCCTGTACGTCGAGAACGGCATGCCGCTGGTCTTCGGCAAGTTCCGCCAGAAGGGCATCCGCCTCGACGGTTCGACGCCGGTGGTGGTTGACCTCTCGAAGGGCGACATCTCCGAGGGCGACCTCTGGATCCACGACGAGCGGGACATCTTCAAGGCGAACCTGCTCGCCCGCTTCTTCGACGATCCGCTCCTGGTCAAGGAGTTCCTGCCCAGGCCTTTCGGCGTCTTCTATGTCGAGGACAGGATGCCTTACGAGGAGGCCCTCGAAGCCCAGATCACCCAGGCGCAACAGAACGGCGCGGGCACGCTGGAGGAGCTGCTCATCGGTGACAACTCCTATGTGATCAAGTGATCCCCGCGAACAGGCAACGAAAAAAGCCGGCTCCAACGCCGGCTTTTTTTATTTCGTATCGCATCTCCGTGCCTCTCAGGCCTCCTCGGTGAAGACCCCCATCGCGGAGAACTTCCCGATCCGCTCCTCGACCAGGGCAGCAGGCTCCTTGCCGGCAAGGCCCCGAAGCTCTTCGATCAGCATCGACTTGAGCGTCCCGGCCATGGCCTCGGGATCCCGGTGGGCGCCGCCGAGCGGCTCCGGCACGATACGGTCGATAAGCTTCTGCTCGAGCAGGTCCTGCGCGGTCAGGCGCAGGGCCTCGGCTGCCTGCTCCTTGTAGTTCCAGCTCCGCCACAGGATCGAGGAGCAGCTCTCCGGGGAGATCACCGAATACCAGGAGTTCTCTGCCATGAGGATCCTGTCACCGACGCCGATGCCGATGGCGCCGCCGCTGGCCCCCTCGCCGATGATGACGCAGACGACAGGCACCTTGAGCGCCGCCATCTCGTAAAGGTTCCGTGCGATCGCCTCGGCCTGTCCGCGCTCCTCGGCCTCGAGTCCAGGGAACGCACCGGGGGTATCGATGAGCGTCACGACCGGCTTGCCGAACCGCTCGGCCAGCTTCATGAGCCTGAGGGCCTTGCGGTACCCTTCAGGCTGGGCCATGCCGAAGTTGCGGTAAAGGTTCGATTTGGTGTCACGCCCCTTCTGGTGGCCGATCACCATGACGCTCTGCGAGAATCCGGAGGCGTCGTCCTCGATGCGGGCGAACCCGCCGATGATCGCCTTGTCGTCCCTGAAGTGCCGGTCCCCGGAAAGCTCCACGAAATCCTTCGTCATCATGTAGATGTAGTCGAGGGTGTAGGGGCGTTCGGGATGGCGGGCAAGCTGGACCTTCTGCCAGCGGGTCAGGTTCCTGTAGATCGCGGCGCGAAGCGATTCGACCTTGGCCTCGAGGGACTCGATCTCGCGCTTGAGACCGTCGGTCCCCTCCTTCGAGGAGTCGGCGGAGCCGGTTTTCAGGTAGACCCGCATCTCGGCGAGCTTCTCTTCAAGCTCGACCAGCGGCTTTTCAAAATCGAGGACTACTTTGGCAGACATGTTTGGGCTCGTGTTTTGGTAGATCGGAAACAGGTTCCGGAAACCGTTGCTACCACCTATAATAAAAAAAAAGTCCATCAACGCAGCTGCGAAGATGGACTTTGACAAATCGAATGTTGTTCCCGCAGGTGAGGGGGTCAGCCGCCGACCTCGTCCTTGAGGGCCTTGCCGGGCTTGAACTTTACCACTTTCTTCGCAGCGATGGTGATCGTCTTGCCGGTCTGGGGGTTGCGGCCCTGGCGGGCAGCCCTGTCACCGGTGGTGAAGGTACCGAAACCGACGAGAGTCACGTCGTCTCCACCCTTCAGCGTCGAGGTGACGACGTTGATGAAGGCATTGACGGCACGCTCGGCATCGGCTTTGGTCAACCCGGCCTGCGAGGCGATTTTCTCTACTAACTCTGCTTTCGACATAGGATAGTATTTGTTTGATTGGAGGAAATACTCATTGCCTTGAATTTTTTAACTACGATAAAATCAATTTAAAGACTGCACAACAAACATCCAATTTGTTTTTATTCAAGCCTGTAGCGGCTTGGCGCGCTTCGTTGCTATTCAGAAATGGCTGTATTATATTCAAGTTCTTTTATTTTTCAATATCGATCCAAGGGGATTCCAACCTTTATCGTCCATCCGACCACTCCACCCATGGTTTCAATCAGCAACGTATCGCGGGGCGCCATCATCCGCTGGAACGGCGTTCCCCACAGCATCGAAAGCCTTGTCCACCGCACCCCCGGCAACCTCCGCGCCTTCTACCAGGCCAGCATGAAGAACCTCAAGACCGGCCGCAACGTCGAATACCGCTTCAGCTCCAGCGAGCAGGTGGACGTGATCGTGACCGAGCGCAAGAAGTACCAGTACCTCTACCGCGACGGGATCGACTACGTCATGATGGACAACGAGACCTTCGACCAGATCAATGTTTCCGAGATCGCCATCGGCTCGGCAGCACGCTTCATCAAGGACGGCATCAACGTCGACATCGTCTTCGCCGACGACGGCTCCATCCTCGAGGTGGAACTCCCGACGTTCGTGGATCTCGAGGTCATCGAGACCAGCCCGGCGAGCAAGGACGACCGCGCCACCAGCGGCACCAAGCCGGCCGTCGTCGAGGGCGGCGCCGAGGTCAATGTCCCGATGTTCATCCAGACCGGCAGCATCGTCCGCGTCGACACCAGGACAGGCGAGTATATGGAGAGAGTCAAAAAGTGATTACTTTTACAAGTTCAGTTCCCGTAACGCGTGTTAACATTTAAGAAAACAGACATGAACCTCAAGGACATCCAGCATCTTGTCGAGATCATCAGTGCTTCCGGCCTCGACGAAGTGATCATCAAGGAGGGCGAATCGGAAATCACCCTGCGCCGCAGCAGCAGCAAGGCACAGGTCGTCGCCCAGCCGGTGGCTGTGGCGGCCGTTCCCGCAGCACCTGCCGTGCAGGCAGCTCCTGCAGCTCCGGCCCAGCCGGCCGCGGCTCCGGCATCGGATCTCCTTGAAGTCCGTTCCCCGATCGTCGGCACCTTCTACTCCGCTCCCTCTCCGGACTCCCCCCCGTTCGTCAGCGCTGGCGACAAGATCAAGTCGGGCGATGTCCTCTGCATCATCGAAGCCATGAAGCTGATGAACGAGATCGAGGCCGAGATCTCCGGCACCATCGCCGAGGTCCTCGTAGAAAACGGCCAGCCTGTCGAGTACAACCAGGTCCTGTTCCGAGTCAAGCCATAACCTCAACCGCAACACACTTTGTTCAAGAAAATCCTGATTGCGAACCGCGGTGAGATAGCGCTGCGCGTGATGCATACCTGCCGCGAGATGGGGATCAGCACCGTGGCCGTCTACTCGACGGTCGATGCGGATTCGCTGCATGTCAAGTATGCCGATGAAGCCGTCTGCATCGGTCCCCCGCTCTCCAAGGAGAGCTACCTGAACATCCCGAGGATCATCGCCGCGGCCGAGGTCACCAACGCCGACGCGATCCATCCCGGCTACGGATTCCTAGCAGAAAACGCCGACTTCTCGGAGGTCTGCCACTCCTCGAACATCAAGTTCATCGGCCCATCCGCCGAGATGATCAACAAGATGGGCGACAAGAACACCGCCAAGGAGACCATGATCGCTGCAGGCGTCCCGGTCGTCCCCGGAAGCACCGGCCTGGTCGAGGATGTCGCCCATGCCATCGAAACGGCCAAGAAGGTCGGCTACCCGGTCATCATCAAGCCGACCGCGGGTGGCGGAGGCAAGGGGATGCGAGTGGTCTACGAGGAGAGCCAGCTCGAGAAGAACCTCAAGACCGCACAGAGCGAAGCCGGCATGGCCTTCGGCAACAGCGGCGTCTACATCGAGAAGTTCCTCGAGAATCCGCGGCACATCGAGATCCAGATCCTTGCCGACCAGCACGGCAACGTCCTCCACCTCGGCGAACGCGACTGCACCGTGCAGCGACGCCACCAGAAGCTCATCGAGGAGACCCCGTCGCCGGTGGTCAGCGAGGAGCTCAGGGCGAAGATGGGTGACGCCGCCGTCGCAGCAGCGAAGGCGATCAACTACGAAGGCGCCGGCACCATCGAGTTCCTCGTCGACAAGCACCGGAACTTCTATTTCATGGAGATGAACACCCGTATCCAGGTGGAGCATCCCGTGACCGAACAGCGCTACGACGTCGACCTCGTCCGGGAGCAGATCCTGGTCGCGGCCGGAGGCAGCCTCGAAGGCAAGAACTTCATCCCCAGGGGCCACTCGATCGAGTGCCGCATCAACGCCGAGGACCCTGAGCACATGTTCAGGCCGTCACCCGGCGAGGTACAGGTGTTCCACACCCCCGGAGGACCGGGCGTGCGTGTCGATTCGCACTGCTATGCGAGCTACGTGGTGCCGTCGAACTACGACTCGATGATCGGCAAGCTGATCGTCACGGCGCACACGAGGGAGGAGGCGATCGCCCGCATGTCTCGCGCGCTCGACGAGTTCATCGTTGTCGGCATCAAGACCACCATCCCCTTCCACAAGCAGGTGATGCACGACGCGGTCTTCCGCAGCGGCGAGTTCGACACCAGCTTCCTCGAAAGCTTCCGCTTCGAGAAGAAGTAAGCGCAAGGGCTGAAGAATAACAGGAAAGGCTGCCGATGGCAGCCTTTCCTGTTTATAGCAAGATGCCTCTCATAACCCGTCTTCCTTTTCCCATTGTCTTCTCTAGGCCCCATACGTCCTATGGGTCCTATAAGTCCTATAGGTTGCAGAAGAAGACCATGCTGCGAAAGCTTCAGGGCTGCGTAAACCATTTCCACCGCCAACAAAAAAGCCGCCCCATCAGGAACGGCTTTTTTGTTACCACTTATGGTTCAGGCTTCGTCAGGCACCCTGCTCACCGGCCTCATCGGCGATCTCGGCTTCCACAGCCTCGACCTCTTCGGTGCCGTTGTTGAGCACCCTGATGGAGCGGTACTTGCGGAGACCGGTGCCGGCGGGGATCAGCTTGCCGACGATGACGTTCTCTTTCAGGCCGCACAGGTAGTCGATCTTGCCCGATACGGCGGCGTCGGTCAGCACCTTCGTGGTCTCCTGGAACGAAGCCGCGGAGATCACGCTCTCCGTCTGGAGGGCGGCGCTGGTGATGCCCAGCAGCACGGGGTGCGACGTAGCCTGGAGGGCCGGTTCGAAGCTGATCAGCACCTTGCTGTTCCTGCGGAGCTCGCGGTTCAGCTTGGTGATGTCGCGCAGCTTGTAGAGCTGGTTCTCCTGGATCCTGGCCGGAGCGTCGCCGCGGTCGGTCACCCGGACCTTCTCGGCTACGGATTCGTTGGCATCGATGAAGGTGCTCCTGTCGATCAGGTCGCCAGGGAGCAGCTCGGTATCGCCCGGCTCCTCGACACGCACCTTCTGCAGCATCTGGCGCACGATCACCTCGAGGTGCTTGTCGTTGATCTCGACGCCGGCGTTGATCTGGTACACCTTCTGGATCTCGTTCACGAGGTACTGCTGCACGGCGTTCGGGCCCTGGATGCGCAGGATGTCCTGCGGCGAGACCGCACCGTCGGTCAGCGGATCGCCCGCCTTGACCTCATCGCCCTCGGTGGCAAGCACGTGCTTGCCGACCTGGACATAGTACACCTTCTCTTCTCCGAAGTCGTTCTTGACCTTGATCTCCTTGCTGCTCCTGCGCTGCGAGCCGAAGCTCACGAAACCGTCGATCTCGGAGACGATGGCCGGATCGGTGGGGATGCGCGCCTCGAACAGCTCGGTGACCTTCGGCAGGCCGGCGGTGATGTCGCCGCCGACACGGTCGAGGTTCCTCGGGACCTTGGCCATGATATCGCCGGGCACGAGCTTCTGGCCGTCCTCGACGTAGAGGTTGGACTTGATCGGCACCGCGTAGGTCTTCCTGACCTCGCCGTTGTCGGCCACGATGGCGATCCTGGGCTCGCGGGTCTCGGAAGCACGGAGCTTCGAGCGCCAGTTGATGATGGTGTGCTGCGCGAAGCCGGTCTGCGGATCGACCTCCTCCTTGTAGGTGACGCCCTTCTCGATGTCGATGAAGCGTGCGGTACCGGGCATTTCGGCGATGATCTGCGTGCTGTTGGGCTCGCTGCTGAAGAGCACCTGGTCCTTGTTCACCATCTGGCCGTGCTCGACGTTGATGTGCGCGCCGTGCGGCACGACGTAACGCTTCAGCACCTTGCCCGAATCGGAGTCGATGATGTTGAGCTTGCCGTTCTTCTGGATCACGATCTGGCGGGTCTCCTCGACGCCCTCCTCGGTGATGATGCTGTGCTCGACGCTCTTGACGTCCTCGAGCTCGACCTGGCCCTTGCAGAAGGCCTTGGTCTCGGTTTCGGAAATGCCGCCCTGTGCCGCACCACCCTGGTGGAAGGTACGGAGCGTCAGCTGGGTGCCCGGCTCGCCGATGGACTGCGCGGCGATGACGCCGACCGCCTCGCCCATCTCCACGAGCTTGTGCACCGAAAGGTTGGTGCCGTAGCACTTCGAGCAGATGCCCTGCTTGGATTCGCAGGTGAGCACCGAGCGGATCTCGGCCTCTTCGACGCCAGGGGTCTCCTGGATGATCTCGGCAAGCTCGTCGGTGATGATCTCGCCGGCCTTGACGACCACCTTGTCGGTGACCACGTCGACGATGTCGCGGGCCGCGACGCGCCCCTTGATCTTCTCGCGGAACTTGATCTGGCCGCTGGTCTCCTCCTCGATGTTGCGCTCGACGTGCAGGCCGCGGGTGGTGCCGCAGTCGTCGATGGTGACGATCACGTCCTGCGCGACGTCGTGCAGACGCCTGGTCAGGTAGCCGGCGTCGGCCGTCTTGAGCGAGGTATCGGACAGACCCTTACGGGCGCCGTGGGTCGAGATGAAGTACTCGAGCACCGTCAGACCCTCCTTGAGGTTCGAGATGATCGGGTTCTCGATGATCTCGCCAGGCTGGCCCGACATGGACTTCTGGGGACGGGCGATAAGACCCCTCATGCCGGTGAGCTGCCTCACCTGCTCACGGGAGCCTCGGGCACCCGAATCGAGCATCATGTAGAGCGGGTTGAAGCCTGCCCGGTCGTTCATCAGCTTGTCGTAGGACTCATTGGCGACCAGGTTGGAGGTCTTCTGCCACACGTCCACGATCTGGTTGTAGCGTTCGTTGTCGGTCAGCGTACCGCGGTTGTACTCCTTGATGACCTTGGTGCTCTCCTTCTGGGCCTCCTTGATGTACTTGACCTTGGTCTCCGGCACGATCGCATCGGAGAGGCCGATGGAGAGGCCGCCCCTCATGGCGTAGCTGAAGCCGACCTCCTTGATGTTGTCCAGGAAGCGTGCGGTCTCGACGTTGCCGACCTTGCTGGAGAGGTCGGAGATGAGCTCCTTGGCTACCTTCTTGTTGATGAGCTTGTTGATGAAGCCCATCTCCTTCGGGACGTGCAGGTTGAAGATCACCCTGCCGACCGTGGTCACCAGGATACGCTTCTTCTGGATCTGCTCCTTGAGCCAGGCCTTCTTCTCGGCCTGATCGGCCGGGAGCATGTCGAGCACGCGCACCGGGTCGAACTTCTGGTCGATCTTGCCGTCGTACTTGATGAAGATCTGGGCGTGCAGGGCGACGCGCTCCTCGTTGTAGGCGATGATCACCTCTTCCATCGAGTAGAAGATCTGCCCTTCGCCCTTGACTCCCTGGCGCGACTTGGTCAGGTAGTACATGCCGAGCACCATGTCCTGCGAAGGGACGGTGACCGGCTTGCCGGACTGCGGCAGGATGAGGTTGTGCGACGAGAGCATCAGCAGCGACGCCTCGAGCTGGGCCTCCTGGGAGAGCGGCACGTGCACGGCCATCTGGTCACCGTCGAAGTCGGCGTTGAACGCCGTGCAGACGAGCGGGTGGATCTGGATGGCCTTGCCCTCGATCAGGGTCGGCTGGAAAGCCTGGATACCGAGGCGGTGCAGGGTAGGCGCGCGGTTGAGCAGCACCGGGCGGCCGTCGATCACCTTCTCGAGGACGTCCCAGACGACGGGGTCCTTCTTGTCGATGAGCTTCTTGGCCGACTTGACCGACTTGGCGATGCCGCGCTCGACGAGGCGGCGGATGACGAACGGCTGGAACAGCTCGATGGCCATGCTCTTCGGCAGGCCGCACTGGTGCAGCTGGAGCTCGGGGCCGACCACGATGACCGAGCGGCCGGAGTAGTCGACGCGCTTGCCGAGCAGGTTCTGGCGGAAGCGGCCCTGCTTGCCCTTGAGGGCGTCGGAGAGCGACTTGAGCGGCCTGTTGGACTCGCCGGTCTTGACGGCGTTCGCCTTGCGCGAGTTGTCGAACAGGGCGTCGACCGCCTCCTGCAGCATGCGCTTCTCGTTGCGCAGGATCACCTCGGGGGCGCGGATGTCGATCAGCTTCTTGAGCCTGTTGTTGCGGATGATGACGCGACGGTACAGGTCGTTCAGGTCGGAGGTGGCGAAACGGCCGCCTTCGAGCGGCACGAGGGGGCGCAGCTCCGGCGGGATCACCGGAACGACCTCCATGACCATGTACTCGGGCTTGTTGCCTTCATAGATGTAGGGCTCGGGCGACTCGTCCTCGATGAAGAGGCCGGTCGACTTCTTCCTGACGCGCTTCTGCGGCTCGTAGCTCTTCCTGAACGATTCGACCACCTTCAGGCGCTTGAGCGCGTCGGCACGCTTCTGCTCGGAACCGCTCTCCTTGAGCACGGTGCGCAGGTTGACGGCGATCTCGTCGAGGTTGAGCCCCTTCAGGAGCATGTGGATCGCCTCGCCGCCCATCTTGGCGACGAACTTGGCCTTGTCGGAGTCGTCGAGGTCCTGGTTGTCCTCGTACTCGGTGATGATCTGGAAGTACTGCTCCTCGGTCAGGCGGTCGAACTTCTTGATCCCCTGCTTCTCGCCGGGCTCGCCGGGGTTGATGACCACGTAGACCTCGTAGTAGATGATGCGCTCGAGCTCCTTGGTCGACAGGTCGAGCAGCGCCCCGATCTTGCTCGGCACCGAGCGGAAGAACCAGGTGTGCACGACCGGCACGGCCAGGGCGATGTGGCCCATGCGCTCGCGGCGGACGCTCTTGGTGGTCACCTCGACGCCGCAGCGGTCGCAGATGATGCCCTTGTAGCGGACGCGCTTGTACTTGCCGCAGTAGCACTCCCAGTCCTTGGTCGGACCGAATATCTTTTCGCACATCAGGCCGTCGCGTTCCGGCTTGAAGGTACGGTAGTTGATGGTCTCCGGTTTCAGCACCTCGCCGCGCGAATGGGCGAGGATGCTCTCCGGGGATGCGATGCTGAACTTGATCTTCGAAAAATCACCCTTGAGCGGTGATGATCCCTGTGAAAAAATCATAGTCGTTGTGTCAGTTTATACAGCCTTGAAAAGCCTGGATAATAGTATTCATGCAATGCCTGCCAGTCCGGTCCCTTCCGGTCATGGCACCTTGTCGTCGATGCGGATCTCGAGGCCGAGGCCCTGCAGCTCCCTGACGAGCACGTTGAACGACTCGGGGGTGCCCGGTTCAGGCAGGTTCTGGCCCTTGACGATCGACTCGTAGGTCTTGTTCCTGCCGATGACATCGTCGGACTTGACGGTGAGCATCTCGCGCAGGATGTTGGCCGCACCGTATGCCTCGAGCGCCCAGACCTCCATTTCACCGAACCTCTGGCCGCCGAACTGCGCCTTGCCGCCGAGCGGCTGCTGGGTGATGAGCGAGTATGGGCCGATGGACCTGGCGTGGATCTTGTCGTCGACCAGGTGGCTCAGCTTGAGCATGTAGATATAGCCGACCGTGACCTCGTCGTGGAACTGCTCGCCGGTACGGCCGTCGAACAGCTTCACCTTGCCGTGGCCCGGCAGTCCCGCCTTCTCGAGGTACTCCTGCACCTCGGGGTAGGTGGCGCCGTTGAAGATCGGGGTCTTGAACTTGACACCCAGCTTCTTGCCCGCCCATCCGAGCGAGGTTTCGTAGAGCTGGCCGATGTTCATGCGGCTCGGCACGCCGAGCGGGTTGAGCACGATGTCGACCGGGGTACCGTCGGCCATGAAGGGCATGTCCTCGATCGGCAGGATCTTGCCGACGACGCCCTTGTTGCCGTGGCGGCCGGCCATCTTGTCGCCGACCTGGATCTTGCGCTTTTGGGCGATGTAGACCTTCGCCAGCTCCTCGATGCCCGGAGGCAGCTCGTCGCCGACGTTGACCTTGTACTTCTCGTTCTCGCGCTCGTCGGCGAGGTCCTTCAGCTTCAGGCGGTACTCCCTGATGAGGCGGACGACGTTCTCGTTGGTCTTGGCGCCGGTGACGATCCCCTTGGTGACGTCGATCGACTCCAGGAACGGCAAGCCGTTGAACTTGGCGAGCAGCGCGTCGTCAACGATGGTGGCTTCCGGCACGAGCACCTTGCCCTTGTCGCTGGTGATGGCGACCGTCTTCTTGCCGTCGAGGTGCTGCTTCATCCATTTGGCGAAGCGCTTGCGCAGGTCCATCTCCCTGGACTCGAACTGCTTTTCGATCGCCTCGATGCGCTCCTTGACGTCCATGCCGACCTTCTTCTTGCGGCTGAAGAGCTTGGTCTTGATGACGATGCCCTTCATGCCTGCAGGCACGTGCATCGAGGCGTCCTTGACGTCGCTCGACTTGTCGCCGAAGATGGCGCGGAGCAGCTTCTCCTCCGGAGTCGGGTCGCTCTCGCCCTTCGGGGTGATCTTGCCGACCAGGATGTCGCGCTCCTTGACTTCGGCGCCGATGCGCACGATGCCATTCTCGTCGAGGTTGCGCAGGGCATCCTCGCTGACGTTGTAGATGTCGCGGGTGAACTGCTCCTCGCCACGCTTGGTATCGCGCACGTTCGATTCGAACTCGTGCACGTGGATCGAGGTGAAGACGTCGTCATAGACCACGCGCTCGCTGAGCACGATGGCGTCTTCGAAGTTGTAGCCGCGCCAGGGCATGAAGGCGACCAGCACGTTCTTGCCGAGAGCGAGCTCGCCGTTGTCGGTCGAGGAGCTGTCGGCAAGGACATCGCCCTTGTCGACCCTCTGGCCGTTGCGCACCAGCGGACGCTGCGAGATGCAGGTATCCTGGTTGGAGCGCTTGAACTTGATCAGCTTGTAGGTCTTGACCCCTTCGTCGGGATCGAGCAGCGACACGGTGTTGGTCTCCGGGTCGAGGTCGTAGCGCACCTCGATCTTCTCGGCGGTGACGCTCTGCACCACGCCCGGGCCTTCGGCGAGGATCACCGCGCGGGAGTCGCGGGCGACCATGGCCTCCATGCCGGTTCCGACCACCGGGGCGTCGGAGATGAGCAGCGGCACGGCCTGGCGCTGCATGTTCGCGCCCATGAGGGCTCGGTTGCCGTCATCGTGCTCGAGGAACGGGATCAGGGCCGCCGCCGCGCTGACGATCTGCACCGGGGAGACGTCCATGTAGTTGACATCCTCGGCCGGCACGAGCGGGTAGTCGCCCTTGGTCCTGGCCTGCACCGATTCGACGGCGATCTTGTTCTTCCCGTCGAGCGGGATGCTCACCGGAACGGTGATCTTGTTCTCCTCGTCCTCGGCCGAGAGCATGAGCACCGTGTCGGTGACCTGCCCCTTGTCGACCACGCGGTACGGGGTCTGGATGAAGCCCTTGTCGTTGATCTCGGCGTAGACCGAAAGCGACGAGATCAGGCCGATGTTCGGGCCTTCAGGGGTCTCGATCGGGCAGAGTCGCCCGTAGTGGGTATAGTGGACGTCGCGAACCTCGAAGCCGGCGCGCTCGCGGGTGAGGCCGCCGGGGCCCAGGGCCGAAACCCTGCGCTTGTTGGTCATCTCGGCCAGCGGGTTGGTCTGGTCCATGAACTGCGAAAGCTGGCTCGTGGCGAAGAAGCTCGACACGACGCTGGAGACGGTCCTGGCGTTGATCAGGTCGGCCGGCGCGATCTTGTCGGAGTCGCGGGAGTTCAGCTTCTCGCGGACGTTCTTGCCCATCCTGGCCAGGCCGATCACGAACTGCGCGGCGAGCTGCTCGCCCACCGAGCGGACGCGGCGGTTCGCCAGGTGGTCGACGTCGTCGACCTCGGCCATGCCGTTGACCAGCTTGATCAGGTAGTTGATGACCGCGATGATATCGTAGTGGGTCAGCACAAGGATATCCTCGCCGATCGGCTCCTCTGAGTAGGTGCGGATCGTCTGCAGGATGCGCTCGTAGATGGCATCCGAAAGCTCCTTGAGCTCAGGCTTGCCGGGAAGGTACGACTCGAGTTCGCCGAGTTCGTTCTGCAGCTTCTTCTGGATGCGGTAGCGGCCCACGTCGCCGAGGTCGTACTTCTTCTGGTTGAAGAAGGTGCGCTCGAGGAAGCTGCGTGCGGCGTCGATGTCCGGAGCCTCGTTGGCGCGGAGCTCTTCATAGACGATCTCGAGTGCCTCCTCTTCGGTGGCGGAGCTGTCGTTCAGGATGGTGTTGATGATGACCGACTTGTCGACCCCCTTCTCGGGAGAGGTGGTCTTCATCACCTTGACCTTCTTGTAGCCGGCCGCGACGATCTGGTCCATGATCTCCTCGGTGATCGCCGAACGTGCGCTGACGACCTCGCCGGTCTGCATGTCGATGATGTCGGAGGCAAGGTACTGGCCGATCAGCTGTTCGCGCTTGGCGCTCTTCGAAGAGATCTCCACCTCTTCGACCATGTCGAACAGGCCGAGGATGTCCTCATCCTTTGCGAAGCCGATGGCGCGAAGCAGGGCGGTGACCAGGAAGTTCTTCTTCTGGTCGATGTAAACGTAGATCTGGTTGTTGATGTCGGTCTGGAACTCGATCCAGGAGCCGCGCGTCGGCACGATCTTGGCCGAGTACATCTTCTTGCCGTTCGGGTGCACGGCCTCGCTGAAGACCACGCCCGGTGAACGATGCAGCTGAGCGACGACGACGCGCTCGGCTCCGTTGACGATGAAGGTGCCGCGCTCGGTCATATAGGGGATCCTGCCGAGGTAGACCTCCTGCTGGATGGTCTCCTTCCAGTCGGTCTCATCGGCCTCGTCCTTGTAGGAGAGCTTCAGCTTGATCTTGAGCGAGACATCGTAGGTCAGGCCGCGCTCGATGCACTCCTCGACCGTGTACTTCGGCTTGTCGAAGCTGTACGAGATATATTCCAGGAGGTAGAGCCCGCGCGTGTCGGTGATCGGGAAAGCGCTCCTGAGCACCTTCTCGAGCCCCTGGTCGCGACGCTTGGCGAGCGGGACGCTGTCCTGGATGAAGTTATGGAACGAATCTAACTGGACCTTGAGAAGGTCCGGTGGTTCTATGATACTCTGGATCTTTGAGAAGTCAATACAGGGTGTTGGTGTTGCATCAGCCACTTTCACGTGCACCTCGCTTTTAGTCAATTGCAGGGAGTACTTAACAGTTTACGTCTTTACAAGGATCCGTAAATACCCTTTACCGGAGCGGATTTCCGGACGACAGTCATGTAGACGGACCGGAAGATATGGGAGTTTGTTACCACAAACGGACAAAGCTCCGTCCCGGATCGAGACGGAGCTTGTCAGCTTTTCTTGCCTTGGCAGAGATCACTTCAGCTCGACTTCAGCGCCGGCTTCCTTGAGCTCTTTTGCAATCTTCTCGGCCTCGTCCTTGCCGACGGCTTCCTTCACGGTCTTCGGGGCACCGTCGACCATGTCCTTGGCTTCCTTCAGGCCCAGGCCGGTGATGGCGCGGACGACCTTGATGACGTTGATCTTGTTGGCGCCGCCGGACTTCAGGACGACGTCGAACTCGGTCTTCTCTTCGACAGCGGCGGCTTCAGCAGGAGCAGCGGCGGCAACGCCGGCGACGACTGCGGGAGCGGCACTCACGCCGAACTTCTCTTCAAGGGCTTTAACCAGCTCGGAAGCTTCGGTCAGGGTAAGTTTGCCAATCTCTTCTACAAGGTTTGCAATGGATGACATTTTTCTCTCTCTGTTTAATTTTAAGTATAGAAGCTTTGAGTGCGTAAATCGTTTATTTCTCGAGCTTTCCGACCTGGTCGACCACGGAGACGAGGTCCCTCATCACCGCGTTCATGACCATCGGGACGGAGGCGATGACCTGGTTGATCAGGCCTGCCGCGCGGCCGATGTTCTCGGTCTTGCTGAGCATTTCGGAAAGGACGCCGAGCGCATCTGCGCCGTAGACGGAACCGTCGATGGTGGCCATCTTGAACTTCAGCTGCTCGTTGTCCTTGCTGAACTTCTTGATGATCTTTGCCGGGGCGACCGGATCGTCGTAGCCGAAGGCGACGGCGGTGGTGTTCTTCAGGCCCGCTGCGATCTTGTCGGCATCGGCGACATTCTTGAGCGCCTTCTTGATCAGGGTGTTCTTGACCACCTTGTATTCGATGCCGGCCTTGCGGAACTCGCCGCGGAGCTGGGCCATCTTCTTGACGTCAAGGCCCTGGAACTCGGTGAAATAGATACCCTGCGAGCGCTCGATCTTGCCGGCGATCTCCTGGGCTATCTGCTCTTTTTTATCACGCTTCATCATATCGATCTCAAACCTTTATATGTTAGGCTACAAATTTTTCCTTTTTCACTTTCACGCCGGGGGACATGGTGCTCGACACCGTGATACCCTGGACGTACTGGCCTTTTGCAGCCGAAGGCTTCAGGCGGACGACCTCCTTGATGAAGCTGGTGATGTTGCCGACCAGCTTTTCGCTGTCGAAGGAGACCTTGCCGACCGGCGCGTGGACGTTGCCGGCCTTGTCGACCCTGAACTCGATCTTTCCGGCCTTGACCTCCCGGACCGCCTTGGCGACGTCCATGGTGACCGTGCCCGACTTCGGGTTCGGCATGAGGCCGCGTGGACCGAGGATCTTGGCGACCTTGCCGAGCTGGCCCATGACGTCCGGTGTGGCGACGATCACGTCGACGCCGGTCCAGCCGCCCTGGATCTTCTCGATGTACTCCTCGAATCCGACGAAGTCGGCTCCGGCTTCGCGGGCCTCCTCGACCTTGGCCTCCTTGCAGATGACCAGCACGGAGACGGTCTTTCCGGTGCCATGCGGCAGCATGACGGTACCGCGGACGACCTGGTCAGCGTGGCGGGGATCAACGCCGAGCTTCATGGCGATGTCGACCGTCGCGTCGAATTTTGCAGTGGTGATTTCCTTGACTTTCTGGACGGCTTCCGCAATCTCGTACTCCTGCATGCGGTTCACCTGGGCGCAAGCACCCTTGTAGTTCTTTCCTGCCATTGACATGTTGTGTTAGTGGTTATCATAGCGGCTTGTCAGGCCTCCCACGATAGAAAAAAATCCTTTCGGTCAGTCCTGGACGACGATGCCCATGCTGCGGGCCGTGCCCCTGACCATCTCCATGGCGCCTTCGAGGTCGACGGAGTTCAGGTCGGGCTTCTTCAGCTCGGCGATCTTGCGGACCTGCTCGGCGGTAACGGTACCGACCTTGGTCTTGTTCGGTTCGCCGGAACCTTTCGGCAGGCCGGCCTCCTTGAGGAGGAGCACCGCGGCCGGAGGGGTCTTGGTGACGAAGGTGAACGACTTGTCGGAGTAGACCGTGATCACGACCGGGGTGATCATGCCGGCCTCGGACTGGGTCTTGGCGTTGAACTGCTTGCAGAACTCCATGATGTTGACACCCTTCTGACCGAGTGCCGGACCGACCGGAGGAGCCGGATTTGCGCCCCCTGCAGGGATCTGCAGCTTGATGAACCCAATAACCTTTTTTGCCATAGTACTCTCTTTCTATTCAGCAGCTTGATGAAAACTTGATACTCTTATTGCGAAACCGATTTGACCTGCGAGAAGTCCAGCTCGGTCGGGGTGCTCCTTCCGAAGAAGTTGATCATCACCTTGACCTTCATGCGCTCGGTGCAGACCTCGTGGACAATACCGGTGAGCGAGCTGAAGGGGCCATCGATGACCTTGACAGAATCGCCGACGCAGAAGGGAGCCTCGACCACCGCGCGGTGCTCGATGGTACCTTCCGGAAGCAGGATCTTCTCGACCTCGTCCGGGCGGAGCGGGGTCGGGTTGTCGTCGACGCCCAGGAAGCCCATGACCGACGGGATATCCAGGATCAGGTTCCTGGTCTGCTTGTCGAGGATCGCCTCGAGGAGGACGTAACCGGGGAATGCGTTCTTGGTGAGGCTGCGCTTCTTGCCGTTCTTGACCTCGACGAAACGCTCGTAGGGGATGTAGACCTGCTTGATCTTTTCGGCAAGGCCCTGGCGTTCGGCCTCCATCTCGATCCCCTCCTTGACCTTGCGCTCGTGTCCGGAGTAGATCCTGAGGGCGTACCAGTGGATCTGCGGGGCCTGCTGCTCTTCTGTGACCTTCTTTTTGACGCTCATGACAGTACTCTCAAATCCTTAATCTTACAATATCCGCCCCATCACCGCATTGATCACCCAGTCGACCGTAAACGTGAAGAGGGCAAGAATGCCCGAAACCGTAAGGACGACGACCGTCATATCCTTCACCTCCTCCCTGGTCGGCCACGATACCTTGCGCATCTCGCCAACGACGTCACGATAGTACTTTTCAGCTATATCCGCGTATTTCTTCATGATTGAGCGACATGGTAAAGATCGTGAACGGCATCCGGATGAGGATCGTGTGCACGTCAGGAGGGACTCGAACCCCCAACCTGCGGTTTTGGAGACCGCTGCTCTACCAATTGAGCTACTGACGTATGATCACTCCATGAACCGGAGCTGATGATCGGACTTGAACCGATGACCTCTTCCTTACCAAGGAAGTGCTCTACCGACTGAGCTACATCAGCTTGCACCGGCGGACCGGTGTGGGTAGGGAAGGATTCGAACCTCCGAAGACATATGTCGACAGATTTACAGTCTGCTGCGTTTGACCGCTTCGCTACCTACCCATGCATTTTCCTGCGAGCTGGTGATGGGACTCGAACCCGCAACCTGCTGATTACAAGTCAGCTGCTCTACCAATTGAGCTACACCAGCAGAACCGGGTTACTCCCACCGCCCATAAAAATACAGGGCTGGTAATATAATTCCCAGCCCCGGAAATGCAAAGAAAAAATACAGAATCTTTCGCGACGCTCATTTTTTTTCACCGGCACCGGCAAAGATGCCGGCCAGCATGACCACCGGCCGCCTGGGCATGAGGCGCTGCAGGAAGACCATCACCCGGTCGAAGAGTGTCGGCAGCACCACGATGGCGCCGTTATCCAGCCCGCGCCGGAGCGCACGGACGACCACGGACGGCGGGGAGACGGGAACGACGATGCGCTTCCGGTCATGGCCAGCACGTTCGTAGAAGTTGTCGTTGTCGATGAATCCGGGACAGACGGCGAACAGGCGCACGCCCGTGCCGCGGAGCTCTTCGTTGACCGCCTCGGTCAGGTTGACCACGAACGACTTGGTCGCCGAATAGAGGCCCATGCCGGGCACCCCCTGGAAACCCGCCAGCGATGCGATGTTGACCACCGTCCCCCTCCCGCGGGCGACCATCTCCGGGAGGAAGAGCCTCGACATCTCCGCAAGCGACACCATGTTGACCATGGCCATCTGCTGCAACTCCTCCGCCCCCAGCTTCAGGAAGGTGCCGGCGACCGAAAAGCCGGCACAGTTCACGAGGCGGTCGACGACGACGCCGCGCTCGCGGCAGAACCCGGCGATCCTGGCTGGAGCGCCGGCGACTCCGAGGTCCTCGCAGCAGACCAGCACCTCGACACCGTACCTTGACGACAGCTCCGATGCAGCCTCGTCGAGCCGCCCCCTCGATCGGGCGACGAGCACGAGGTTCTCCCCTTTCGAGGCGAACTCGGCGGCGATCTCCCTGCCGATGCCCATCGAGGCGCCGGTCACCAGCGTATGGAACCGCGGCGTCATGAGGGCTCCTCCCATTTGCCGTTCTGCCTGATCAGCTCGATGAGGCGATCGAGGGCATCGGCCTCATGCATGTTCTCGACGACGCAGTCGCGGCCGACGTAGAGGCTGACCCGCCCCTTGCCGGAGCCGACGTAGCCGAAGTCGGCGTCGGCCATTTCGCCGGGGCCGTTGACGATGCAGCCCATGATGCCGATCTTCAGCCCCTTGAGGTGCGATACCCGCTGCTTGATGAGCGCGGTGGTCTTTTCGAGCTCGAAGTAGGTGCGGCCACAGCCCGGGCACGAGATGAACTCGGTCTTGGACATGCGCACCCTGGCCGCCTGCAGGATGTTGAAGGCGAGACCGACCTCGTCGTCGCCCTTCAGCCCGGTCTCGACGGCGATAAGGTCGCCGATGCCGTCGCAGAAGAGCGTCCCCGCCTGGACGGCGCTCTCGATGAAAACGCCCGAGCGGTCGCCGGTGCGATCCCGGTGGCGGATCGCCACAGGGAAGCTTATGCCGGCCTTCGAGAGTTCGAGAACCAGCCTGCGGGTAGCGAAGAGCCCCTGCTTCGAAACGACCGAGAAGAGCACCCGAGTGAGCCCCTTGCCCTGCAGCTTTGCGGCAATGCGGACCAGCACCTCGGCAGGCACCGAGACGGAGGAGTTCTCGTGGATGAAGCTGAACTCCATTGCGGCGGCACCGTCACCGAGCTCGTCGATGAAACCGGTGCCGAGACTCTCCCCTTCGACGATGTCGAGCCTCGCCCTCGAGACGAGGGTGAGCAGGCGCGGGAAGAGCGTCGTGTCCGCCGTGGAGGCCACGACCCTGCCTCGCAGCCCGCCGAGGGAGTCGAGCAGCGCTTCGAGGGCGTCGATGTCCTCGACGCAGCCGACGCCGACGTTGACGAATTCAGAGCGGATCGAATCGGCGGGAAGTTCCGGGGCAAGCCGCTCCAGGATCTCCGCCCTCAGGGCGTCGGGATCGGCGATGGAGGTGCGGGCAGAGCTCTCCACCCTCGGCATGGCGTCGCCGCCGAGCGCTTCGGCGCCGGCCTCGATCCTGCAGGAGGGGCGCCGCGAGTAGGTGTAGGGGTCGAAGGGCAGCGCCTCGTGCCCGGCGGCGGCCCTGCCGTGCTCGACCACCTGGTTGACCTTGAGGTAGGCCTTGTCGCCCTTGACCTGGAGATGCTCGTTGTACTTCCTGACGATGGCGAAGCCCACCGGGACCTCGTTGACCGGATCCTCGGTGAGGGAGACCCTGATGGTGTCGCCGAGCCCGTCCTCGAGCAGGGCGCCGATGCCCATGGCGGACTTGATGCGCCCCTCGTCGCCGTCACCAGCCTCGGTAACGCCGAGGTGCAGCGGATAGGCGTGGCGCAGCTCAGCGTCCGCCCTGGCGACCAGAAGCCGGTAGGCGTGGACCATCACCCTGACGTTCGAGGACTTCATCGAGAAGAGGAGGTCGAAGTAACTCTCCTCCTCGCAGATCCTGGCGAACTCGAGCGCAGCCTCGACCATCCCTCCGGGGGAGTTGCCGAAGCGGCTGACGATGCGGTCCGACAGCGAACCGTGGTTGGTGCCGATCCTCATCGACACGCCGAGCTCCCTTGCTTTCCTGACCAGCGGGGTGAACTCCTCGCGGACTTTTTCGAGCTCCGCCCGGTATTCGGCCTCGGTATAGTCGTCGCTGGAGAACTTCGCGCCGGTCGCATAGTTGCCCGGGTTGACGCGGATGTTCTCGACGAACTCGACCGCCTTCATGGCGGCCTTCGGGGAGAAGTGGATATCGGCAACCAGCGGGGTCGTGATGCCGTCCCGGCGGAGCTGGTCGCGGATGTTCCCGAGGTTCTCGGCGTCCTTCTCGGTCGGCACGGTCAGGCGGATGATCTCGCAACCGGCCTCATAGAGGCGCCGGCACTGCGCGACCGTCCCCTCGGTGTCCATCGTGTGGGTGTTGGTCATGGACTCGACCCTGATGGGCTGGTAGCCGCCGAGGGCGATCCCGCCGAAGCCGACCTCGCGGGTGAATCGGCGGCGGTAGCTGTACATCGGTACGGGATAGGCTATGGCATGACCTGCCGTAAGGATCTCTGCGGTCATGGATGTCAAGGATTAGGGTTCACTGGCAAGGAGTAGCGCTCCTGACGGAATGTCAAAGGTAGCCATTGGGCGGGAATAAAAAAAAACAGCATGGGGACGTTCTTGATTTTGTCAAGTACGCCATCCGGCTACTTGACAAAATCAAGAACGTCCCCCTCACCTGATGATGAAGACGGTCTCGCCGGGCCTCCTGAAGTTGTACTTCTCCCTGGCGACCTTTTCGATGCTGTCCGGATTGTAGGCCTGGCGGATGGTCGCACGGTCGTCGACGATCCTCTTCTGCTCCTCGGACTGCCGCTCGATGAGCTGTCGATGCTCCCGCTCCATGCCGAACCGCGTGACCAGGCCGAAGTCGCCGAAGAAGAACCAGAAGGCGAACAGGGCAAGGAGGGTCTGCACGACAAACCGCTTGGGGTTCGAGCGGATGTAGTCCCAGATCTCGGTGAAGTATTTCGACATGCTCGGGAAGGTTAGTATCCGTCAGGGAGCTGCTTCCGGATAACGGGAGTTGTGACAACCGGCAACTTCATCAATCCGGGGATGCCGGGCCGGAGCCCGGCTTTCCGGTAAAAGGGGCCTCCCCGACGCTGCCCGCAGGGAAGGCCACCTGCCGAAACATCCTCCGTCAGACGCGGAAGGCCTTGAGGCCGGGATAGATGGCCATCTTGCCGAGCTCCTCTTCGATGCGGAGCAGCTCGTTGTACTTGGCCATACGGTCGGAGCGGGACATGCTGCCGGTCTTGATCTGCCCGGCGTTGGTGGCCACGGCGATCTGGGCGATGGTGACATCCTCGGTCTCGCCGCTGCGGTGGCTGATGATCGAGGTGTAGCCGCTGCGCTTGGCGAGGTCGATCGCCTGCAGGGTTTCGGTCAGCGTGCCGATCTGGTTCACCTTGATGAGGATCGAGTTGCCGACGCCGTATTCGATACCCTCGGCAAGGCGCTTGCTGTTGGTCACGAACAGGTCATCACCGACGAGCTGGACCCTGGAACCGATCTTGTCGGTGAGCATCTTCCAGCCCTCCCAGTCGTCCTCGGCCATGCCGTCCTCGATCGAGATGATCGGGTACTGGCTTGCCCACTGCGCCCAGTAGTCGGACATCTCGGCGGAATCGAGCTCGCGCTTCGAGGACTTCTTGAACACATATTTCTTTTTTGCCGCATCGTAGAACTCGGAGCTGGCAGGGTCGAGGGCGATCATCACCTGGGCGTCGCCGAGGCCTCCCTTGTCGGTCGGGGAGCCGGCCTTGTAGCCCGCCTTGCCGATGGCCTCGATCACCAGCTCGATCGCCTCCTCGTTGGAGCGGACGTTCGGGGCGAAGCCGCCTTCGTCGCCGACCGCCGTGCTGAGGCCCTTGCCATGCAGCAGGGATTTGAGCGCGTGGAACACCTCGGCGCCGCAGCGGAGGGCGTCGGAGTAGCAGCCGAATCCGATCGGCATGATCATGAACTCCTGGAAGTCGACCGTGTTGTCGGCGTGCGCGCCGCCGTTGAGCACGTTCATCATCGGGACCGGCAGGGTCCTTGCGGTGGTGCCGCCGATGTAGCGGTAGAGCGGAAGGCCGGTAAGCTCGGCGCCGGCCTTGGCGCAGGCAAGCGAGACGCCGAGGATGGCGTTGGCGCCGAGGTTCGCCTTGTTCGGCGTGCCGTCGAGTTCGAGCAGCGCCGCGTCGATCTCCTCCTGTTCGGTCACGTCCATGCCTTCGAGAGCGTTGCTGATGACGTTGTTGACGTTCTCGACCGCCTTGAGCACACCCTTGCCGAGGAACACCGACTTGTCACCATCCCTGAGTTCGACAGCTTCGTGCGCGCCGGTCGAAGCACCGCTGGGAACCGCGGCACGGCCGAATCCGCTTTCGGTTATCACGTCGACTTCGACGGTGGGGTTTCCCCTGGAATCCATGATCTGGCGGGCATGAATCTGTTCGATGTATGGCATGGTGCGGTGATTTTATGTTGACGAAAGTCAAGATTTAAAAGATACGCAATGGTTGCGATTCTTTGGCAATAGTCCGTCGATTTATTCCCTGCCTGCGGTTTTTGTCGAGCAGGCCGCAGCCGAATAGATTTTTTTTGTTTAAGTTTTTCTTTACGAACCTCTTAACCGCTTTCGGCCCCCTTTGCGGAGGCCGCTCCGGAGAGGGAGGAGGCAGCTCCGTCAACCAACAACAAACAAAGGAGTTCCGCAATGCAACCTGTTCCAACCGACCAGCTGAGGAACATTGTCGTCACCGGCCATACCGGCACCGGAAAAACCATGCTGTGCGAATCGCTCGCCCTCACCATGGGCGCCGTCAACCGTCTCGGGAACATCGAGGACGGATCGACCCTGTCGGACTATTCGGCCGACGAAATCGAACGCAAGCACAGCCTGAACACCTCCCTTATCCACGGCATGTGGAAAGAGAAGAAGATCAATATCATCGACACCCCGGGACTCCTCGACTTCCACGGCGACGTCAAGTCGGCGATGCGCGTGGCCGACACGGTGGTCGTGGCTGTCAACGCCGCCACCGGCGTCGAGGTGGGGACCGATGCCGTCTGGGAGTACACGAAGGAGTACTACAAGCCGACCATGTTCGTGCTCACCAAGCTCGATGCCGACCGCGCTGACTTCTCCGGCACCATCGAGGCGCTCAAGGAGCACTTCGGGCATCTGGTGACCCCGATCCAGTTCCCGGCGGAGGAGGGGCTCGGCCACCACATCCTGATCGACGTCCTCCTGATGAAGCAGCTCGAGTTCAGCCCGGACAAGCCAGGAAGCATGGTGGTAGCAGAAATCCACGACCTCTACAGGAAAAAGGCGGAGGAGATGCACCAGCAGCTCGTCGAGGCGGTGGCCGAAACCGACGAGGAGCTGATGAACCGCTTCTTCGAGGTGGGCAACCTCACCGAGGACGAGCTCAGGGCAGGCATCAAGTCTGCGCTCGTCACCAGGACCTTCTTCCCGGTCTTCTGCACCTCGCCGCTGCACCTCATCGGCTCGGAACGCCTGCTGAATGCCATCGTGAACCTCTGCCCGTCGCCGATCGAACGCGGTCCCGAGCACGCCTTCTGCACGGCGAGCAACGACGAGAAGCTCCTCCAGCCCGAACCCGAGGGACCGACCATCGCCTTCATCTTCAAGACCATGTCGGAACCGAGGGTAGGCGAGATCTCCTACCTCAGGGTCTATTCGGGCCATATCGAAAGCGGCCACGAGCTGGTTGATGCCCAGACCGGCCAGCTTGAGAAGCTCGGACAGGTCTACACCATGCTCGGGCAGAAGAAGCTGCCGGTCGACAGGCTGCTCGCCGGCGACATCGGCATGGTGGTCAAGCTCAAGGATGCCCACACCAACGACACCCTAGCGGACAAGGGGATCGACTGCCGCATCAGCCCCATCGTCTTCCCTGAACCGGTGCTCTCATCGGTCATCATGCCCGTCGCACAGGGCGACGAAGAGAAGATCTCGACCGGCCTGCACCACCTGCACGAAGAGGATCCGAGCTTCGCGATCGTGCACGACGTCGAATTCAACCAGACCATCCTGAAGACGCTCGGCGAAACGCACCTCGACATCATCATCAGCCGGCTGCAGAACAAGTTCAACGTCAAGGTGGAGACCGGCCCGATCAGGATCCCCTACCGCGAGACCATCAGGGTCGCCTCGTCCGCCCAGGGCAAGTACAAGAAGCAGTCGGGCGGTCGCGGCCAGTATGGGGACGTCTGGGTACGCATCGAACCGAAGCCGCGCGATACGGGTTTCGAGTTCGCCAGCGAAGTGGTTGGCGGAGTGGTACCCACCCGGTACCTCCCTGCGGTCGAGAAGGGGCTGCGCGAATCGATCGCATCGGGAAGCCTCGCCGGGTACCCTGTTGTCGACCTCAAGGCGGTGGTCTACGACGGGTCGTTCCACCCGGTAGACAGCTCCGAGTTCGCCTTCAAGATCGCTGCCAGCATGGCCTTCAAGGCTGCGTGCGAAAAGGCCAAGCCGCTGATCCTGGAGCCGCTCTACTCGCTGAGCGTCTACACCCCGGACCAGTACACCGGCGAAATCGTCGGCGACATCTCCAGCAAACGCGGCAAGATCCTCGGCATGGACACGGACTCGCGCTTCCAGGTAATCCGGGCCATCATCCCGCAGGCTTCGCTCTCGACCTTCCACCATGCGCTGACGCGCCTCACCCAGAGCCGGGCGCGCTACAGCTACGAATTCAGCCACTACGAGGAGGCGCCGGCCGATGTGGTTGCCCAGCTGATGGCGGAAAAGGAGAAGGAGAGGAACGAGCACTGATTGCCAACGGAAGGGGGCCGATGACATGGCCCCCTTCCGTTTTCTAGAGCCTGCCTATGGTCGACAGCAGCTTGAGCCACCAGACCATCCAGACCGCCTCGACGATATTCTTCCTCGTCATCTTCGACCTGCCCACGGTTCGATCAACGAAGACAATCGGGATCTCCCGTATGATGCCGCCGTTTCTCCAGACGCGGTAGTTCATCTCGATCTGGAAGGAGTACCCCTGCGAATGGACCCGTTCAAGGTCGATACACCGCAGGGCCTTCGAACTGAAGCATTTGAATCCTCCGGTCGGATCAGATACGGGCATGCCGGTGATCAGCCGCGTGTAGATGCTCGCCCCCTTCGAAAGGATGAGCCGCGACAGCGGCCAGTTGACCACGTTGACCGTATTGTTCAGATACCTCGAACCGATCACCAGGTCGGCCCCCTCCATCGCCTCGAGCATCGGCCCGATCGATTCGGGATCGTGCGAAAAATCGGCATCCATCTCCATGACCCTCCCGTAGCCCGTCGAAAGGGCGTACCTGAACCCCTCGATATAGGCAGTCCCAAGACCGAGCTTGGATGGCCTCACGATCAGCGCCACCCTGTCGGGCTGCCTTGCCTGGACACCCTTTACGATGGCTGCGGTTCCGTCCGGCGAACTGTCGTCGATCACCATAACGTGCAACCACGCGGGATAGCGCCCCAGGATGGAATCGAGCAGGCGCTCGATATTCTCCGATTCGTTGTAGGTCGGGATGATCACCAGCGTGCTGATTTCCCGGGAACCGGCGTTGCTGTTTTTGTCTTCTGTAACCAATTATACCCGTCGTTGATGCTTCACTCGTGAGCCCTTCCAGACCTATGGGCACCTCTAAAAACTTGTTGCGCGAGCCAATTACCGCTTTGGTCGCTGCTCGAAATCCCCACATACATTACGTATACTCGGGTTTCTGCGCTCTGTCCGCCTTGCCCTTGACTCGCTCACGACACACTTTTTAGCGATGCCCTATAGGACTTCTACGACCCATAGGTCATCGGGTCGCCGGGGATTCCATAAATGGGATTATGCGCATCGACGGAACCCTTCACGCAATAAAAAAGGCCGTCCCTTAACTACGGAACAGCCTTTTGCAGTTCAATGACCTTTCGCAGGGTTCTTACCTGACTTCCCTGTGGAAACGGTGCAGGAAGCGGAGATCGAAATCAAGCCTCTCCGGCGGGGTATAGCTGAAATCGAGCACCTCACCATCCGGCCTCACCTCGACAAGGGCGCCAGAGGGGCACTCGTCACCGGTAAAGCAGGCTGAGCAGGAGATGCAGGCAACCTGGTCGATATAGCATCGGAAACCGCCCTCCTGGACGTCACCGTAGAACTTGTAGCCGATAGCGTTCACCTTGGGCGGGCACTTGTCGAGGCAGAGGCCGCAGCCGACACAGAGGTTCTCGATGATGAAATAGTGCTTTTTTGCCCTAGGGGCTGCGGGTTTCAACGGAGCTCCGGGCGCTGCTTTCGCCGCTGGTGCAGCAGGAGCTGCAGGCTTTGCCGCAGGTGCCGCTGGAGCAGCCTTGGCTGCCGGAACGCCTTTTGCTGCCGGAGCACCTTTTGCCGCGGGAACGCCTTTCGCTGTCGGAACGCCTTTTGCCGCTGGTGCCCCGGGAGCAGGCTTGGCTGCGCCTGCAGGAGGTGCCGGCTTTGCCGCCGCAGGCTTGACATAAGGCAACGCCGATTCCTGTCGGACACCGGAACGGCCGAGGTTGGTGTTCAGCGGAGCCAGCCTGGGCTTTCCGGACTGGGCAGGCTGCTTGGCTGCAGGCGCACCAGACTTCGGAGCGGCAGGAGCCTTTGGTGCGGCGGGCGCACCCCCTTTCGGTGCAGCGGGTGCTTTAGGGGCCCCCTTGGCAACCGGCTTGGGTGACTGTTCGTTATTCTGTACAGGTTCGGCCATAACGACCCTCGCTTTTATGGTATACGTTATTCTTGCCTTGAGATGGGCGAAGGGGCTGCAGCCCCTTCGCTCTCAATGGTTACGCAATCAGCTTCATCAGCATGTCGACCACCTGGGCCAGCATCTCCTGGCCGGATGCGGCAGCGTGGCTGACCGGCGGCGGAAGCGGCTTGTTGGTCTGGTAGAAGCCGTTGGCGATGAACAGGAACACCAGCATGAAGGTACCGCCGAAGTAGAGGAAGGTACCGGCCAGCTTGGAGTCCGAAATGGTCAGGACCGGGAACCTGAACTGGACGTCCCTGTTGAGGAACTTCTTGCCCAGCCAGCGGATCGTACGGGTCTGGATATCGGCACCCTCGAGGCGGGAGCCGCGATCCTCGAACCACACGGCGAAGCTGATGAACCACACAAGGTGACCGATCATGAGGATCGTCGACAGGTGCGAGCTCGAGAAGATCGTCACGGTCTCTGTCCAGAAGTAGTAGAAGATACCGGACGTGTAGTGGTGCTGCAGGTGGGCCACCGAATCCCATGCCTTCGCATCAGCCGCAGGCACGCCGTACATCATGGAAGCGATCCATGCGCCGTCGATGTACCAGCAGACTGCGGAGAGGCCCTTGACACCCCAGAGCATCGCGAACCAGAGCTGGTCCTGGATGGAGACACCGCAGGTGCCGCCATAGACCGGGCCGAGGCACGGGAAGGAGTAGGAGTTCTTCTTGAGGCCGAGGTCGTCCCACAGCGGAGAGGTGTGGGCGAAGAAGGCGATACGGACCAGCGCGATCAGCGAGAAGAGCGAACCGGCGGTGATGACGTGGGCCATGACCCAGTCGTTGATGCTCGGATCGGCGAACATCCACTGGAAGATCGGCAGCGGCTTCAGCCAGTAGAACGACATCATGATGTTCGTACCGAAGATGTTCAGCTCGCAGATGGTGTTCCAGACGATGACCGCATAGACGGAGAGCATGGTCGAGAAGCAGAGCGCCATGACGGTACCGAGGATCTTGACCTGGACCTCCTGGTCGCGCCCCTTGGTGATCCAGATCGACTTGATCTGGTTGTACATGCCGTTGAGCTGGATCTTGAGGAGGTACTGGCCTCCGTGGTAGACACCCGCGAAGACATAGAGGACGCCGCAGATGATGTGGTTGAAGGTGATCAGGTTGGTGACGACCCTGGACATGCCGAAGGCTTCACCGTTCCTCGGAAGGATTGCGTAGGCCGGGAATTCGGCGAACTCCTTCGCGCCGGAGATGACCTTGCCGCCCTCCTGGACGAAATCGAAGCTGACCCTGTTGAACGGCTCGCCATAGATGTAGAACACGAGCTTGTCGAGCTCCTTGTAGAAGGGCGCGAACGAAGGCTGCTGGAACGCGACGAACGCGATCACGCCGAGGGCGATGTTGATGTAGCCGATCGCGGTCAGGTGGACCGAGAACGCGGCCTTCATGTCATCGTTCAGGTGGATGGCGGCGTTCGGCGGATTCTTCCACCAGTAGAGGCCGAGGGCGAAGAAGAGCACGAACCAGACGAAGGACATGAACGTCTCGGAGTTGGCCTTCTGGAAATCGGGGATCGGAGCGAAGCCGAGGATGAACCACATCACGAGGCCCCAGCCGAGGAAGAGCAGCGACATGTAGACCGTGTGTGGCCCGAGCGCTTCCTTGTAGGACTTTGCGCTGGTTCCGTTGAAGACCAGGTCGCCGAACTTGCCGAGGAACCTGAAGTCGCGGAAGTTGCCGCAACGCCCGGTGAAGGGGTTGGTGAGGTTGTGGGTCCAGTGGCGCCAGCCGCCGAACAGCAGGACGGCGCCTGCGAGGAAGTGGTAGCCTGCCCATGCGAGGAGCTTGGTAGCCGCCCACTCGAGGTCAGCGGTCTTGGTGCTGTAGGTGTCGATCCCCAGGGAGACCATGCGCGGCTTGATGGTCAGGTAGAACCAGTTGTCATGGAAGCCGGGAGCCCCCCAAGGGAACACCTGGATACCAGAGATGTAGTAGATGGCCATGATGAAGCCGAGCACGCCGAGAAGGGCGAGATGCCCGCCTACCACCTGCTCGTCATCGAGCTTTTCGGTATCGAAGATCTGGTACCACTTCGTCGAGCGCGTCTCCGTTCGCTGGAACAGAAAACGTCTCATCTTGGCGGCATCCTGCTCTTTAATGACCGATGCTCCGCCTGGCGCGACCTTAGCCTTCGGAGCCGGCGCACCTTCCTTGGGAGGAGGTACGGTCCCCTTCGGCTTCACCCCTGCGGGATTCACTTGTTCAGCCATTGTATTCTCTCCTTTGTTTGGACGTATTTTCAGGTTGAAGAAACCGAAAAAACCGGAATCGAGCCCCTGCCGGAAACCGCAGCACCAGGATGAACCGCATCGCTGCACATGGCCACCGCCGTTTATTCTCAGCCCCGGACTTTTGCCGGAGCGGTGGAGACACTCCCGGAAAAAACAGGTTTGCACGGCAATCGTAGTCAAAAAAATTACCATGCAACGGTAGAAAATAAAATAAGAAAATTTATTTAATACTAAAGTTTTTTACCCTTGTCCCTCAAGGCCTTGCGGCCGTCCAGGCCCAATTTTCCGGCGCTGCCGGGAATGGCGGGAGGGGTTATCGGGTTATTACAGAAACACCTGTTCAACCCTACGCCATGCAACTCAATTTCACCAAGATGTCCGGGGCCGGGAACGATTTCATCGTCATCGACAACCGGCTCGGCCAGGCAACGCTCACCCATGCGCAGATCAGGGAGATGTGCACCCGCAGGACCGGTATCGGTGCGGACGGCCTGATACTCCTCGAATCCTCGGAGACCGGGGACTTCAGGATGAACTACCATAACGCGGACGGCTTCCCCGGGTCGATGTGCGGCAACGGCGGGCGCTGCACGGTCTACTTCGCCTGGTCTCTCGGCCTCCGGCCGGCCGGAGGGCGCTACCGTTTCGAGGCCGGCCCAGGCAGGTACGAGGCCGAGGTCACGGGCAGGGAGTCGGTCCGGCTGCACATGCTGCCGCCCGAGGATTTCAGGGACGGGTTCCAGGCGGGCGCCTGGATCTGCCACTTCGTCAACACCGGCTCCCCCCACGCAGTCGTTTTCACCGACGATGTCGATACGGTGGATGTCTTCGGTGAGGGCAGGACGATCCGCCATCGCAGGGACCTCTTCCCGGAGGGGACCAATGTGAACTTCCTCGAGGTCACCTCCGGCGACAGCATCAGCGTCCGGACCTTCGAGCGCGGCGTCGAGGACGAGACCCTCGCCTGCGGCACCGGCGCCGTCGCTTCGGCGCTGATGAGCTACCGGCTCGGGAAGGTCGCCTCCTCCCCGGTCAGGGTGAAGGTGCGGAGCGGCGACATCCTCGAGGTCGGCTTTGACGGCGACATGCGTGACATCTACCTCGAGGGCCCCGCAAGGATCGTCTACCAGGGAACCGTAACCGTTTAGGGAGGGGCGCGGCATGCATCCGGCGGAGTTCTGCCATGAAGCCCCGGACGGAAAGGTACAGTGCGACCTCTGCCGGCACTTCTGCTGCATCATGCCGGGGCGCAGCGGCATCTGCAGGGTCCGGACCAACGTTGGCGGCCGGCTTTTATCGATGAATTACGGGGTTGCCGTCTCGCAGTCGCCCGACCCTGTCGAGAAGAAGCCGCTGTACCACTTCATGCCGGGTACGAAGAGCTGGTCGTTCGGTGCGCCGGGATGCAACTTCACCTGCGCCAACTGCCAGAACTGGCAGATCAGCCAGGCGACCCCCGGCCTCCTCGCCCTCCCGCAGGTCCCGCCGCGGGAGATCGTGGACAACGCAATCAAGGCAGGTTGCCCCTCGATCTCCTGCACCTACACCGAGCCGACCGTCTTCGCGGAGTATGCGCTCGACGTCATGCGGCTCGCAAAAGGCGACGGGCTCAGGACCGCCTGGGTCAGCAACGGCTTCATGTCGCCCAACTGCCTCGAGGCTGCCGCCCCCCTGCTCGATGCGGCCAACATCGACCTGAAGTCCATGGACGACGCCTTCTACCGCCGCGTCTGCGGAGCAAGGGTCGAACCTGTCCTCGACAACCTGCGGAGGATCTACCGCAGCGGCATCCACCTCGAGGTCACGACGCTGCTCATCCCCGGCCACTCCGACAGCCCTGCGATGCTCGAACGGCTCGCCGCCTTCATCGCCGGCGAACTCGGGCGCGAAGTCCCCTGGCACGTCACCCCTTTCCATCCGGGAATCTCCTGGAAAATGCAGGGCCTCCCCGCAACGCGTCCCGACGCGCTCGAAGCCGCATGGGATATTGGCAGAAAGGCCGGATTGTACTATGTTTATGCAGGACAGGCATATACCGACACCGTCTGTCCGGAGTGCGGCCGAAAGGCCATCGAGCGCCGTCCGGGGACCTTCGGCGCGGCAACCCTCCGGATCGATGACGCCGGCTGCTGTGAGGCCTGCCACGCATCATTATCGATAACGAGGTGACCCGCCCCGCCCATGCAGCCGCCAAAAGTCCGGCACCCTGCCGTAGCAGAAGAGTTCTACCCCTCCGATCCGGAGGCACTCGACGCGCTCGTCTCCGGGCTCTTCACCGGTGAACCGGTACCCGAAGGCGCCGCGAAGGTCAAAGCGCTCATCGTTCCCCATGCCGCCTACCGTTTCGGCGGGGCCGTTTCGGCAAAGGGTTATGCGACCCTGGCAGGAGGCTCCGTGCGCACCGCCATCATCATGGGCAACGCCCACTCCTACCTGTTCGACGGCATCGCCATCGACCCGCACGAAGCGTGGGAGACACCCCTCGGCAGTGTGCCGGTAAACCTCGAGGCCGGCCGTGCGATGCTTTCAGCCTCGGGCGGGCTCGTGCACGAACTCGATATCGCCCACCATTGCGACCACGTCCTGGAGGTGCAGCTGCCGTTCCTCCAGCACCAGCTCCAACCGGGCTTCTCGATCCTGCCGATGCTCTTCGGCGAAAACCCCCCCGGCGTCTGCCGCCTTGCTGCAGACGCCATCATCCCCATCCTTGGGGAGGAGGATCTCATCATCGCCAGTTCCGACCTGTCGCACTACCCCTCCTACCGCGACGCGTCGAAGATCGACCGGGCAACGCTGGAGTTCATGGCGGCCATGGACATCGACGCCCTGGAACGGCATGAGGAGGAGGTCAGGCAACGGAAGATTCCTGGAGCGGTATCGGCATGCTGCAGCCCCGACGCGGTCAAGACCCTGCTCGAGATCGCCCGGAGGCTGGGCTGGAAGGCCGGTGAGCCCTCCTACAGGAACAGCGGGGACGCCGTCCATGACGACCGCCTTGCCGTCGTGGGCTACGGCGCGCTCGCCTTCTATGAATCCTGAGCCTGCGCAGGGGAGGCGCTCCCAGGGCGGAAGGCGCCTGACGCAGGTGAACTTTTTGGGCGGGAAAGGTTTTAGAAGAGTAGTGCTTTTCTTTTCCAGAAGCAGTTTAACAGCAACCTAACCAGAGAGGAGTCCTGAATTATGCAGAAATGGGTCTGTGTGCCTTGCGGCTATATCTATGATCCGGAAGTCGGCGACCCGGACAGCGGCGTTGCGCCGGGAACGGCGTTCGAGGATCTTCCGGATGACTGGATCTGTCCGGTCTGCGGCGTGGACAAGTCCTTCTTCGAACCAGCCTGAGTCCCAGCTACGAAACCGCCGGCAGGCCTGCCTGAAACGGCTGCCGGCATGTTTCACCACCGTCCTCCCCCGCCCCGCCAGAAAACCTATTTCACCGCACCGGCATCTTCAACCGGCGGCGGCATCTCTGCGCCCTTTTTCTTTTCCGGGTGGACGGCAGCGGAGCTGTCCGGAGCGGACGCCTGGTCGATCAGGTACTGGGGAATCCCGACCGTAAGCGAATCTGCCGCAGGTCCCGCCTGGGCCATGACCTCCCGGAAGTCAGGCACCACAACGCCGCGCTTCAGCATGATGGCGTAGATGCGCTTCGAACGGCTCCTGACGAAGGATGAGGAGCCGTTGGGCTGGTACCTGATCGGGTTCGGCAGCACCGCAGCCAGCTTCGAGGCCTGCGACGCCGAAAGCCCGGCGGCGCTCGTGCCGAAATGGTGCCTTGCGGCCTCCTCGATGCCGAAGATGCCGTCACCCCACTCGGCGATGTTCACATAGAGCTCGAGGATCCTCCGCTTCGAGAGCTCCCGTTCGATGCGCCAGGTCAGGATCGCCTCCTGGATCTTCCGGACCGGGTTCTTCGACGGCGAGAGGTAGAGGTTCTTGACCAGCTGCTGGCTGATGGTGCTGGCGCCGAACTTGAACTTTCCCGCCTTCATGTTCCGTTCGACGGCGCTCTCGATAGCCTCGTAGTCGAACCCGTCGTGCTTCCAGAACTTGTCATCCTCGGAGATCAGCACCGCCTTGACCAGCGCCGGGGAGACCCGCTGCAGCGGGACCCACTTCTGCCGGATCCTCTTGTCGGCAAGTCCGTCGCGCCGCCACTCCGCCTCGCGGTACTCCATGAAGGCGGTCTTGCCGGGATTGCTTTCGGCCAGCTTCGAGACGTCGGGCCAGACGGCGAAACGGGCAATATCGACGACAAGGAAAAGAAGAAGCAGGAGGAGAAGGTTTCTGAACAGTTTCATGGCGGATGCAGGGGTTCCTGAACTCGTTGATATGCCGGAGGTTACCCGAATTATAGCGTTTTGGCGCTCCCGATGAAAGCGGTTTTGTGCAGGAATTCGCGCGTAACCGGCGTCAAACGGGGTGATGGAAGGCCAGATCGATTGCCGACCAGGAGACCCCGGGCAACGATGAACCAAAACCGCACAACCATGAAAAAAATCAACCGCATCGGCATCACCCGCGCAGCCATAGGAATTTCGGGCCTGCTCGCAGCTTTCCCTGCACCACCGGCCGCCATGGCGGCGGACGGCAGGGCGTTATTCGAAAAAAACTGCAGCGCGTGCCACTCGGTCATGCCACCGCCGAAGTCGGCGCCCCCGATAACGCCCATAGCGTCCCGCTACCGCCAGGCCTTCGCCACAAGGCAGGAGGGGGTCGCCCACATGGTCGCCTTTTTGAAATCACCGTCGAAGGAGAAGATGGTGGCCGACCGGCAGGCACTGGAGCGGTTCGGGCTCATGCCCCCCATGCAGCTTGGCGACAGGGAGCTGCGGGCGGTTGCCGAATGGGTTTGGGAGCAGGGCGGTACCGGCGGATGGGGGCCGGGATCAGGAAGGGGAAGCTGCCAGGGGGGAGGCCCCCGCAGGCCGTGAGGCTTGACGTGCAAACAAAAACAGCAGGGTTGGTCCCTGCTGTTTTTGTTTAACCATAACTGCCAACTTGACGTTGGGCGTACCCTTGGGCAGACTCGAACTGCCGACCAACAGTTTAGGAAACTGCTGCTCTATCCTCTGAGCTACAAGGGTATATCGTTCACTGGACGTAAATGTACGAACCGGGAGATTAAGAAACAAATTCCCGGCGTGTGTGATATGGAAAGAACGGGGACCTATGGGGAGGATAGGACCTATGGAGCCAATGAAGGGAACAAAAGGAGCACCCTCCCATTATCCATTATCAACTATCCATTATCCATTATCCATTATCCATTATTCATTTCCTCCCGAACATGCGGTCGAGCTCGTCGAGTGAGAGGCGGATGATGACCGGGCGGCCGTGGGGGCAGACGTAAGGCATGCGGGTGGCGAAGAGGCGGTCGATGAGCATGCGCATCTCCTCGAGGCCCAGCTTCTGGCCGGTCATGATGGCGTTGCGGCACGAGTAGGACTTGGCGAGGTTGTCGCGCTTCTCGAGCTTCAGCTTCGAGGCGTTCTCCTGGTACTCGGCAATCATATCCTGGAGGATGGTGGCCTCCGTACCGTCACGCACGTCCGGCGGCACCCCCTCGATCATGACGGTCGTTCCGCCGAAGGACCTGATATTGAAGCCGAGGCGGTAGATCTCCTCGCGGATCTCCTCGTAGATCTCGAACTGCCATGGCTTGAGGTCGATCTTCTGGGGAAAGAGCAGCTGCTGGGAGTTGGGGACATCCTCGTTCATGACGTCGATGGCGCGCTCGTAGAGCACCCGCTCGTGGGCGACATGCTGGTCGATGATCATCAGGCCGGTCTTGATCTGGCAGACGATGTACTTGTTGTGGAGCTGCCAGATCTTCGGCTCCCTGCCGGCGGTGACCGACGCCGGATCCTCGCCGAGCTGCAGCCCCTCTTCAGCCGTATCGCCTGCTGCGGCCGCTTCGTGCACCGTGTAGCGCTCCTCCGCATGGGCGGGCGGATCGAAAAACCCGGCGGCAGCCTTGCGCCCGTAAGGGGATGCGCCGCCGAACGACGGGGAGTGGAAAGCCCCTTCGCGGTAGTTCCGGTAGAGGTCGCCGGTCGTCGAGGCACTGCCGGAAGGCGCGGCATAGCCGAGCCTGCGGTCGGCGCCGTGGTCGGCCGAACCACCGGCCGAAGGGGAAAAGAGGCCTGCGGAGGAGGCTCCGGCAGCTTCCGGCGAGAAGTCGTGGAGCTGGATTGCCCGCTTGACGACCGGATAGACCATACTCCTGACGTTGCGTTCGTCCTCGAAACGCACCTCCATCTTGGAGGGGTGGACGTTCACGTCGACTTTCGACGGGTCGATGCCGATGAAGAGCAGGGCGAAGGGGGACTGGCGCTCCTCGAGCAGCTCGCCGTAGGCTTGCTGGACCGCCTGGGCGAGCATCCGGTTCTGCACGACCCTGCGGTTGATGTAGAAGTACTGGTCGTACTTCTGGCGCACCATCATGCCGGGACGGCCGAGATAGCCCCCGATGGAGAGGTAATCGTTGTCCTCGGTGACCTCGATGAGGCTCTCGCCGAACCCCTCGCCGTAGAAGTGGCTGAGGCGCTCGCGGACATCGGGCGTCCTGAAGTGGAAGAGCTCCTCGTCGTCGTTGACCATGCGCCACTCGATCTCCGGATAGGCCAGCACGAGCGATTTGACCGCCTCGTGGATATGCCGGTACTCGGTGGCGTTCGACTTCAGGAACTTGCGGCGCGCCGGGACGTTGAAGAAGAGGTTGCGGACCGAGATGGTGGTCCCGGTTTCGCACTGCACCGGCTGCACCCCCTCGCCCACGCCCCCGTCGCTCCTGAGCAGCGAGCCGAGCTGGTCCGCCTCGCGGCGGCTCTTGAGTTCGAAATGGGAGACCGAGGAGATGCTTGCGAGCGCTTCGCCCCTGAAGCCGAGGGTGCCGAGCGCGTCGAGGTCCTCCACGTCGCGGATCTTGCTGGTCGCGAAACGCTCGACGCTGAGCAGCGCATCCTCCGCACCCATGCCGCAGCCGTTGTCGACGATCTGGATCAGCTGGCGCCCCGCCTCCCTGATCGACACGGTGATGCGCGTCGCCCCGGAGTCGATCGAGTTCTCGAGCAGCTCCTTGACCACCGAGGCGGGCCGCTGGACCACCTCTCCGGCGGAGATCTTGTTGGCGACGATATCGGGAAGCTTGACTATGGAAGCCATACGGTTACACCACGGGTTTTCATTGATAGAACGAAGCTGGCAGGCCGGCAACGCGAAGCATGGTATTGCAGGCAACCGGTCATAACTCTTCCGGGTCCGGTTCGCCCTGGAGGAGCCATGGAACCTGGAGGACTCATTGTTTTACTTGCAAAGCATGTCCTGGGCGCGATCGGCTGAACCCTTTACCCGACAGCTTCACGGCATATCCCTGAGGCGCTCCAGCAGCGCCCGGAGGGCGGCTTCGCTGAAACGGGCCTTGATCTGCTTCCGGTCGCCGAAGTGCTGCTGGATGGCGGCCTCTGCACGGACCGACCCGTCGGGAAGCTTCGCAGCGACCGCCAGCCAGAGCGTGCCGACCGGCTTTTCGGCGCTCCCGCCGTCAGGGCCGGCGATGCCGGTGGTGGCGACGGCGATGTCCGCCCCGCTCCGCAGGAGGCAGCCCCGGGCCATTTCGATGGCCACCGGCTCGCTGACCGCGCCGTAGGCCTCGAGCGTTGCACGGGAGACATCGAGCAGGGCCTCCTTGGCGGCGTTGCTGTAGGTGACCGCGCCCTGCAGGAAACACCCCGAGGCGCCGGGCACGTCGGTGAGGCGGCTGGAGACCAGGCCCCCGGTGCACGATTCGGCGGCGGCGACCCTCAAACCTCGCTCGAGCAGCTGCCGGACCACGACCTCCTCGAGCGAGGCCTCCGAAGTCGCGTAGACGTAGGCGCCGGCTTTCGCGACGATGGAATCCACCACCCTGCCGTTTTCGGCATCGACCGCTTCGCGGTCACGTCCGGAGGTGCTCACCATGAGGCTCACCCCCGCCGCATGCGGCAGGTAGGAGAGGGTCGTGTGTTCGGGCATCGCGTCCTCGACCTCCTCGATCATCTTCGCCAGCATGCTCTCGCCGATCCCCATGGTCATTATCGGGGTATGGCGGATGAAGGCGCCGGACATCGGGGCGAACCAGGGGATCACCGTCCGGGTCATCATCGCCTCCATCTCGACCGGCACCCCCGGCATGAGCACGAGGTGATGGTTGCCGAAGCGCTCGCCGCAGTCGATGATCATGCCCGGGGCGGTGCCTTTCGTGTTCGGCACCGGAACCGACCCTTCGATCACCATCGCCTGGTCCCGCATCTCCCCGGTCACCTCCCGGCCGCGCCTCCTGAAGAGCTCCTCGATGCGCTCCCAGGCATCGGGATAGAAGCTCAACCCCCTGCCGAGCAGATCCTGCACCGCCTTCCGGGTACGGTCGTCACGGGTCGGGCCGAGCCCGCCAGTCACCAGCACGATATCGGCGTCCCGGAGGGAGGAGACCAGGGCGTGCCAGATCGACTCCGTATCGTCGGAACAGGTGACGATGCGCTCGACCGGAATGCCGATCGTGCCGAGCGCCCTGGCGATGAAGGGGGCATTGGTGTTGACCCGGTGCCCCTTCAGGAGCTCGTCGCCTATGGAGATGATATCCGCCTTCATGCCGCGCAACTCACACCAGGTATCCGGCGATCCGGAGGATATCGGCGAAGACGCCACCGGCCGTCACCTCGCCGCCGGCACCCGGTCCCTTCACCACGAGCGGGGTCTTCAGGTAGCGGTCGGTGGTGAAGACCACGAGGTTCTCGGTGCCGTTCAGCCCGGCGACCGGGCTCTCGAGCGGTACGCGCTTGAGGCCGACCTTCGCCTTGCCATCCTTCAGCTCTCCGGTGAAGGCGATGGTCATCCCCTCAGCTCCGGCCTTCGCGATCTCCTCGGCGTACCAGCCGTCGATCGTCGAAAGGCGGTCGAGGAACTCCTCCGGCGTCATCTCGCCACGGCACGACTCGGGTACGAGGCTCTCGCACTCGACGTCGGCGTACTCAAGCCTGTAGCCGAGTTCACGTCCGAGGATGAGCAGCTTACGGGCGAAGTCAGCGCCGGAGAGGTCGTCCCGGGGGTCGGGTTCGGTGTAGCCGGCCTGCTTCGCTTTCCGGACGATCTCGCTGAAGCGCCCACCCTTGCGGAGTTCGTTGAAGATGTAGCTCAGCGTCCCCGACAGCACCCCCTCGATGCAGATGATCTTGTCGCCGCTGTTGCGAAGGTCGTTCAGGGTGTTGATGATCGGCAGGCCGGCGCCGACGTTGGTCTCGTAGAGGAACTTCGCGTTGCTCTTGCGCCGGGCGTCGGAGATCCGGCGGTAGAGCTCCCACGGGCCCGCCATGCCGAGCTTGTTGGCCGTGGCCACCGAGATGTTCTCCTGCAGGAGTCCGGGGTAGGCTTCGGCGACCTTCGGGCTCGCGGTGCAGTCGACCACGATGGTGTTGTGCAGGTTCAGCTCCCGGATCATGCGGATGTAGCCCTCGATGCCGTCGCGATCTTCCCGGGGCTGCATCGCCTCGTGCCAGCGCTCGAGATCGATCCCCTCCCGGTCCATCGCCATGGAACGGGTGTTCGCCAGGCCGCAGACCACCACGTCGAGGTCCATCTCTTCCTGCAGCGTGGAACGGTGGGCACGGATCTGGCTGATCAGGCTCTTGGCGATCGTCCCCGTACCGGCGATGAAGACATGTACCTTCCGGCGCGAAAGGAAGAAGGATTCGTGGATGCAGTTGAGCGCCTTGTCCTCGTCCTCGCTGTCGACGACCAGCGATATGTTCATCTCGTTGGCACCCTGGGCGACCGCGATCACGTTGATGCCGTTCTTGCCGAGCGTCTCGAAGAGCTGCGCGGAAACGCCGGGGTGTCCTGACATCTTGTTGCCCACCACCGCCACCATGGCGAGGTTGCGCCGCACGTGGATCGGGTCGATCCTGCGGGCCTCGATCTCCCTCGAGAACTCCTCCTCGAGCACCTTTTTGGCCATCGAGGCCTGCCCCGGAAGGATCGCGAGGCTGATCGACTGCTCGGAAGAGGCCTGCGAGATGAAGATGATGTTGATGCTGTGCCTGGCCAGGCAGGTGAAAAGGCGCGACGCCGTGCCCGGCACGCCGGCCATGCCGCTGCCGGAGAGGTTGAGCAGCACCACCCGGTTGATCGAGGTGAGGCCGGTCACGGGGCGCGGAAGCACGGAAACGGCCTCGGGAGCCTCCTCGATCCTCGTGCCTGGGGCCGCCGGGTTGAACGAGTTCCTGATCAGGAGGGGGATGCCCGCCTTCATCGCCGGCTGCACGGCCAGCGGATGCAGCACTTTCGCGCCGGCATGCGACAGCTCCATCGCCTCGGCGTAGCTGATGTCGGGAAGCACCCTCGCGTCGGGCACCCGCTTCGGGTCCGCGCTGTAGAAGCCGTCGACATCGGTCCAGATCCAGACTTCGCCCGCATGCAGCGCCGCCCCGAGGATGGTCGCCGTATAGTCTGAGCCACCCCTGCCGAGGTTGGTCACCGAGCCGTCCGCAGCCGACGCGATGAACCCGGTGACGACCGGCACGGTGTCGAGGAAATGCACTTTCTGGCGGACCAGGCTTTCGGTCGCATGGGCGTCGACCTTCGCATAGCAGTAGTTGCCGTCGGTCACGATCAGCTCCCGCGCATCGACGGTCTCGGCGGCGATGCCTGCCTGTCGAAGGTAGCGCCCGACGATCCAGGACGAGAGGCGTTCGCCGTAGCTGAGCATGAGGGCCAGGCTCTTGTCGGAGAGGTCGCGAAGGAGGAAGATGCCGCCGGCGACGTCGTTCAGCTCCGAAGCCATGCCCGCGAGCCAGGCATCCGCCTCCCCGCTGCCGAACAGCTCGGTGCAGATCGAGGCGTGCAGCGATGCGATCTCCGCGATCCTGTCGCGGTAGGAGCCATCCCCCTTCCCGGCGAGCGAAGCGGCCTCTGCAAGCATGTCGGTGACCTTCTGGATCGCCGATACCACGACGACGATGCGTGTTTCGGCGAGGCCGCTCCCGATGATTCCGGCGACGTGCCGGATCCTCGCGGCTGAGCCGATGGACGAACCTCCGAACTTGTAGACTCTCATGCTTGCTATGGCTGCGTTACGGTAATCTGGGTAACCCTAATTTCTCATGGTGAGGGCAATTATACAAGCCGGACAGGATTTCTTTTTCATCACCATCCCGGCCATTCGCAAAGTCCGGCATAGAGCTCTTATGGGTCGTATAGGTCCGATAGGTCCCGTCCGACCCATTCTTAACTCCCCCCCCCATAAAAAAAGAAAGCGCCCGAACATGCGGACGCTTCCAGTTTTCTGTCGCTGCAGCGGTTACTGCTTCAGCGCGTCGGCGCCGGCGACGATCTCGCTCAGCTCCTTGGTGATGGCTGCCTGGCGGGCCCTGTTGTAGCTGATGTTCAGCACCCTGATGAGCTCCTTGGCGTTTTCGGTCGCGGAGTCCATGGCGGCCATTCGGGCGGCCTGCTCGGCGGCGTTCGACTCGAGCATGACCCTCCAGACCTGGGTATTCAGGTGCTTCGGGACCAGCACGTCGACGATGGCCGCGGGCGAAGGCTCGTAGATATACTCGCTGCCGCTGTCGGCCGTGCTCCCCTGCTCCGGGGCGATCGGCAGGAGCTGCTCGATCTTCAGGTTCGGGGCAAGCACCGACTTGAACTCGTTGTACACCAGTACGACCCGATCCACTTCACCGGCGAGATACATCTTCGCGGCGGTTTCGGCGATCTCCTTGGCCGTGCTGAAGTCAAGGTTGTTGAACACGCCGGGATAGGCGGCCGTGATGTTGTAGTTCCTCTTGCGGAAGAAGTCGCTGCCCTTGGTGCCGGCGGTGATCATGGTCACTGCGCCTTTGGCGTGCAGGGAGGCATAATCCTCGTGGATGACCCTCTGGGCAAGCTTGATGATATTGGTGTTGAAACCGCCACAGAGGCCCCTGTCGGAGGTGACCAGGATCACGAGGAGCTTCTTCACCTCTTCACGCGGCGAAAGCAGCGGGTTGAGCGACGTATCGACCTTGGTCGACAGCGACGCGAGCATCTCCTTGAGCTTGCCGGCGTAGGGGCGGGCGGCGATGGCCCGGTCCTGCGCCCTGCGCAGCTTCGCGGCCGCGACCATCTTCATGGCCTTGGTCACCTGCTGCGTGGATTTGATACCCTTCAGGCGGATGCGTATGTCCTTTAACGTAGGCATGTATTCCGGTACGATGTTAGAATTGCTGAAAGAACCTTCACTTGTCGGACTGGGCGGGCCGGCCTCGCAGCCGGTCCGCCGTCGTCACTGGGTTCAGGCCTTGTACTTCTCCTTGAAGGATGCGACATACTTCACGGCGACATCTTTCAGCTTCGCAGCCGTATCGTCTGCCATGGCACCGGTGGTTGCGATCGAGGTCAGGATCTCGGGATGCTTCTGCTCGAGCATGGCGAGGAACTCCTCTTCGAAGCGGCGCACCTGCTTGGCGTCGACCGTATCCAGGAGGCCCTGGGTACCGACGAAGATGATGGCGACCTGCTTCTCGACCTGCATCGGCACGTACTGGCCCTGCTTCAGGATCTCGACGAGGCGGGCACCCCTGTCGAGCTGGGCCTTGGTGGCCTTGTCGAGGTCGGAACCGAACTTGGAGAAGGCCTCGAGCTCACGGAACTGGGCAAGGTCGAGACGGAGCGTACCGGCAACCTTCTTCATCGCCTTGATCTGGGCGGCGCCGCCGACGCGGGAGACCGAGATACCGACGTTGATAGCCGGCCTCTGGCCCGAGTTGAACAGGTTCGACTCGAGGAAGATCTGGCCGTCGGTGATCGAGATCACGTTGGTCGGGATGTAGGCGGAGACGTCACCTGCCTGGGTCTCGATGACCGGAAGCGCGGTAAGGCTGCCGCCACCCTTCACGATCGGCTTGATGGCGTCCGGAAGGTCGTTCATCTTCTTTGCCACCTCGATGTCGTCGGTGATCTTCGCAGCACGCTCGAGCAGGCGGGAGTGCAGGTAGAACACGTCACCGGGGTAGGCTTCGCGTCCCGGCGGACGGCGGAGGAGCAGGGAGAGCTGGCGGTAGGCGACGGCCTGCTTGGAGAGATCGTCGTACACGACCAGCGCGTGGCGGCCGGTGTCACGGAAGAACTCGCCGATGGTCGCGCCGGCGAACGGGGCGATGAACTGCAGCGGAGCCGGGTCGGAAGCGGTAGCGGAAACGACCGTGGTATACTCCATGGCACCGTGCTTCTCGAGGGTGTTGACCACCTGGGCGACGGTCGAGCCTTTCAGGCCGATGGCGACATAGATGCACTGGACACCCTTGCCCTTCTGGTTGATGATGGTGTCGAGCGCGACGGCGGTCTTGCCGGTCTGGCGGTCACCGATGATGAGCTCGCGCTGGCCGCGGCCGATCGGGATCATGGCGTCGATAGCCTTGAGGCCGGTCTGGAGCGGTTCGTGCACCGATTTGCGGAAGATGACGCCCGGAGCCCTGCGCTCGAGCGGCAGGCGGATGTCGGTGTTGATCGGGCCCTTGCCGTCGATCGGCTCGCCGAGCGGGTTGATGACCCTGCCGAGCATGGCCTCGCCGACCGGGATCGAGGCGAGAATGTTGGTCCTCTTAACCGTATCGCCTTCCTTGACCGCATTGGATTCGCCGAAAAGCACCGCACCGACGTTGTCCTCTTCGAGGTTCAGCGCCATTCCCACGACCTTGTGAGGGAATTCGAGGAGCTCACCGGCAGCGACGTTCGACAGGCCGTAAACACGGGCGATACCGTCACCGACCTGGAGCACGGTTCCGACATCATAAACGTCCGCTTCCGACTCGAAACCCGCGAGCTGCTTGCGGAGAATGGACGACACCTCATCGGGTCTGACTGTTGTTGACATATGGAATTCGATAGGTTATTGTTGAGAAAAGAGAAAGATTCTCCGTACCTTCATTTGGATTCGGTACGGCCTATACCCTCCAAAAATAAAAGCCAAATTTAACGAAAAGCTTTTAGTTATTCAAATGTCGAACACAATTTGGATAAAGAGCGATTCAACATATCCCGTCACCCTAGCGATTCAGCAATATTGCCCCGGACAATGCTATGAAAACCGTAACCGGATTTGCGTCGGCGACCGTCGGAAACGTTGCCTGCGGTTTTGACGTCCTCGGCTTCGCCATTACCGAGCCCGGTGACGAGGTCATCCTGACGCTGCATGACGAGCCCTGCGGCGACTGCCCGGTGACCATCGACGCGATCATCGGCGACGGCGGCGCCCTGCCGATCGATGCGAGGAAGAACACCTCGAGCTTTGTCGTACTGAAGTTCCTCGAATATATCAGGACCGCCAAGGGGATCCCCTTCAACGGCCACATCGGACTCACCCTGAAAAAGAACCTGCCGCTGTCCAGCGGCATGGGCAGCAGCGCGGCAAGTGCCGCCGCGGCGCTCGTGGCGGCCAACGAGCTGCTCGGCTCACCCTGCACGAAGAGCGAGCTCGTGCACTTCGCGATCGAGGGCGAGCGGGTCGCCTGCGGCTCGGCCCACGCCGACAACGCCGCGCCGGCCATGCTCGGCAACTTCATCCTTATCCGGAGCTACCAGCCGCTCGACCTCATCACCATCAGGCCGCCGAAGGAGCTCTACTGCTCGCTGGTGCACCCGCATACCGAGCTCAAGACCTCGTTCGCACGCTCGGTCCTCCCCAAAGCGATACCGCTCCCGACCGCCATCCAGCAGTGGGGCAACGTCGGCGCGCTCGTCTCGGGGCTCCTCATGGAGGACTACGACCTGATCGGCCGGGCGCTGGTCGACGTGATCGCCGAACCAAAGCGCGCCCCGCTCATCCCCGGCTTCACCGGGGTCAAGCAGGCCGCGCTCGACTCCGGGGCGCTCGGCTGCAGCATCGCCGGATCCGGCCCCTCCGTCTTCGCCTTCTCCGCATCCCGCGAAAAGGCGTTCGCTGTCGGCAGGGCCATGCAGGAGGCATTCCTGCACTCAACGGCGGCCCTGCAGTCGGACATGTGGGTATCGCCGATCTGCAGCGAAGGCGCCAGGGTTCTCAGCACAACTCAATGACCACTCCCTTCCCATGATCTTCTTCAGCACCAGCAAATCTTCCACACCCGTATCCATAAAAAAGGCGACCCTCGAGGGGCTGGCACCCGACGGTGGGCTCTACGTGCCCTCGGAGGTCCCGCGCTTCTCGCCGGAAGAGCTTTCGCTGCTTGCGGAGGGCACCTTCAACAACATCGCCTTCGCCATCGCCAGGAAGTTCGCCGCAGCCGAAGTGCCGCTCGACATCCTCTCGAAACTGATCGACGACTGCTACGATTTCGACACCCCGCTGGTGGAGATCGGCAGGGAGACCTTCGTCGAGGAGCTCTTCCACGGCCCGACCCTCGCTTTCAAGGATTACGGCGCAAGGTTCCTCGGCCGCATGACCGGCTTCTTCGCCGCCGAGGACAACCGGATGATCACGGTGCTGGTCGCCACATCGGGAGACACCGGCAGCGCCGTCGCCTACGGCTTCGACGGCATCCCGAACACACGGGTCGTGCTGCTCTACCCCTCCGGCAAGGTCAGCCGCCTGCAGGAGCAGCAGCTCACCACGGCGGGGGACAACGTCTTCGCCCTCGAGGTGAAGGGGGACTTCGACGACTGCCAGCGCCTCGTCAAGCAGGCCTTCGTGGATCCGGACCTGAAGCGCCGGCTTACCCTGACCTCGGCGAACTCGATCAACATCTCGCGCCTCATCCCGCAGTCCTTCTACTATGCATGGGCCTCGATGCAGCTCGCCCTCCGCTACCCCGGCAGGCCGGCCCTCTTCTCGGTGCCCAGCGGCAACTACGGCAACCTGACCGCCGGCCTGCTGGCGAAGATGATGGGCTTCCCGATCGGCCATTTCGTGGCAGCCTCCAACGCGAACGACAGCGTCACCCGCTACCTCGACTGCGGCCGCTTCGAACCGAAGCCGACCGTCAGGACGATGACCACCGCCATGGATGTGGGCAACCCGAGCAACTTCTCGAGGTTGCTGCACTTCTTCGACAACGACTTCCGCAAGATGGGCGAGGTGATCACCGGCATCGCGATCTCCGACGACGAGACCGCATCGACGATCCGCTCGGCCTACGAGGCGACCGGCTACATCATGGATCCGCATACCGCGGTTGGCTACCGCGCGCTCGAGGAGTACCGGAGCGCGCACGAGGGCGAAGGCTTTCCCGGAGTGGTGCTCTCGACCGCCCATCCGGTCAAGTTCGACGAGGCGATCATGCAGGCCATCGGCCGCGAAGTGCCCATCCCGGAGAAGATGCTGGGGATCATGGCCAAGCCGAAGCGTGCAACCCTGATCGGCAACGGCTATGAAGAGCTCGCTGGTTTCCTCAAGAACCTCGACCGGTAAACACGACGCGCCTATGAACCTCCAGACCCTGCTCTTTTTCCTGGTCGTCCTGCCGGTGATGTTCCTGGGGCTGCTGATGCTGATGGTCACCAACCTCTTCGACCGCACCGGAGCCTTTTTCAACCGCGTCGCCGCGGGATGGAGCCGCTTTTCGGCAAGGGTGCTCGGAATCACGGTTGAGGTCGAAGGCTCGGAGAAGTACGATCGGGCGCAAAACTACCTGGTGGTCAGCAACCACGCCGGCATGGCGGACATCCCGATCGTGCTGGGATATATCCGGCTGAACCTGCGCTTCGTCGCCAAGGAGGAGCTGGGGAGGATACCGGTCTTCGGATGGGCGCTCAAAGGGGCCGGCTATGTGCTTATCAAGCGGGGGCAGAACCGGGAGGCGCTCCAAAGCATGCTGAAGACCGTTGAAACCCTCAGGAAGGGTGCTTCGATCCACATCTTCCCCGAGGGGACCAGGTCGAAGGACGGCCGGCTCCTGCCGTTCAAGCGGGGAGCGTTCATCATCGCCGGCAAGGCCGGGGTGCCGGTCCTGCCGGTCAGCATCATCGGCAGCCACCGCATCACCCCGAAGAAGAGCCTCAAGATCAGGAAAGGCAAGGTCAGGCTGGTCATCGGCGACCCGATCGACCCGAAACGCTACGGCAGCCCCGAGGAGCTGCAGCAGGCGGTCCGCGATGTCATCGCGGCCAACCTGGAGAAGAGCGGCCAGGCTGCCGCATGAGGGATACAATGGACGGCGTGGACGTGCTGGACAATCAGTAAGGATGGACGACCTGGACAAAAAAAAGAGCGAGAAAACAAGGCTCCGCGTTCTTGTCAGCCCATAACGTCCATCAAGTCCACTCCCTCCAGAAGCCCCCGCTTACAGCTGCTTGTACAGGTTCACCATCTCGATGGCGCCCATGGCGGCGTCGAAGCCCTTGTTGCCGGCTTTGGTGCCAGCGCGTTCGATCGCCTGCTCGAGGTTCTCGGTGGTCAGGACGCCGAAGGTCACCGGGATCATGGTCTCCATGCCGACCTGGGCGATCCCCTTGGTCGCCTCTGCGGCGATCACGTCGAAATGGGGCGTCGAACCGCGGATGATCACCCCAAGGGTCACGATCGCGTCGAACTTGCCGGAGAGTGCGGACTTCCTCGAAACCGCCGGCAGCTCGAAGGCGCCGGGGCAGCGGATGACCGTGATGTTGTCGGCGGAGCCCCCGTGGCGGACGATGCAGTCTACCGCGCCCTCGACAAGCTTCTGGCCGATGAAGTCGTTGAATCGCGAGATGACCAGGCCGAACCTGATCCCCTGGGCCGAAAGGTTGCCCTCGATGTTCTGTATCTGCATGTAGTTACAAGGTATTTTTTAGGAGTACGCGTACAAACGTTGTGGACACGCCAGTGCCCAAATTATCGACTATCAACAAAACCCCATCATCTTTTCGACCAGTTCGATGATCACGTGGCCGAGGGCGATATGGCACTCCTGGACGCGGTCGGCCGTACCGGAGTGGGGCACGACGATCGAAATATCTGCCAGGGGCAGGATCGTGCCGCCGTCTCCGCCGAGCAGGGCCATCGTCCCGATCCCCATGCCGCGGGCAGCCTCCATGGCCCGCATGACGTTCGGGCTGTTCCCGCTGGTCGAAAGGCCGAGCAGCAGGTCCCCCTTGCAGCCGTAGGCCTGGACGAGCCTCGAGAAGACCTCGTCGAAACCGAGGTCGTTGCCTCCCGCGGTGAGCGCAGAGGTATCGGTAGAGAGTGCGATCGCAGGCAGGGCCCGGCGGTTGACGCTGCTGCGGTAACGGATGGTCAGCTCGGCGGCCAGGTGCTGCGCGTCGGCCGCGCTGCCCCCGTTCCCGCAGATAAGGAGCTTGCCTCCCGCCTCGAAGGTATCGGCGATCATCCTGGCCATGGCCACGGCCACGTCGCTGCTCTGCCGGGCGACCGTCTCCTTGAGGCGGGCGCTGTAAAGCAGGGTGTCGAGCACGATCTCCTCGTACCTGGCACCTCCCATCCCCCCTTCCGAACAACTGCACTGCCTTCCCATCAAATGGCCTCCCACCTGCTTCAGTTAGCGATTCACATGAAACGTAATATACGGAAAAAAGCCCGGAGCAAGATTTCAGCGCTGCAGGCGTGCGCCGGGGCAAAAAAAACTCCGCCTCGCCGGAGGGCGGGGCGGAGTCGGAAAATAGCCTGGGGCTGCGCTCAGCAGTGGTACTTCGCGCTCTCCTCCTTGACGAACTCGACGAGGCACTTCAGGTTTGCCGGGTCGACATCCGGCAGGATGCCGTGGCCGAGGTTGAAGACGTGGCCGGAGCTGGCGGAGTGCTGGCCGAAGTGTGCCAGAATCTTTGCGGCTTCCGACTTGATCTTTTCCGGCGTGCCGTAGAGCACCGTCGGGTCCATGTTGCCCTGGAGACAGACGCGGTCACCGAGCTCCTTGCGGGCCTTGGTGATGTCGATGTTCCAGCCGAGGCCCACGGCGTCGGCACCGGTGTCGGCGATGTCGGAGAGGATGGTGTTCATGTCCTTGGCGAAGACGATGACCGGGATCTCCGGGTAGGCGGCCTTCACTGCGGCGACGTTCTGCTTGATGTAGGGCAGGGCGAATTCGCGATAGTCGTCCTCGGAGAGGGCGCTTGCCCAGGAGTCGAAGATCTGGATGGCGTCGGCGCCGGCCTCGACCTGCTTGATCAGGTAGGCGCTGATGCAGGTGGTGATCTTCTGGAGGAGCTGGTGGGCCATCTTCGGCTCACGGTACATCATCTTCTTGGCGAACGCGTAGTTCTTCGAACCGCCGCCTTCGACAGCATAGGTAAAGAGGGTCCATGCGGCACCGGAGAAGCCGATGAGCGGCACACGGTCGTTCAGCTCCCTCTTGGTGAGGCGGATCGCGTCGAGTACGTAGCCGAGCTTCTCGTCGATATCGGGGTCGATCAGCTTGTCGATGTCGGCCTGCGAGCGGATCGGCGGGGTGAGCTTGATCCCCTTGGTCTCGATGATCTCGACGTTCATGCCCATGGCCTCATTGACCACGAGGATGTCGGAGAAGATGATGGCTGCGTCCACGCCCATCAGATCCACCGGCTGGATGGTGACTTCACAGGCCAGCTCCGGGGTTTTGCAGAGGGTCAGGAAGTCGGTTTTTTCCCTGACCGCTCGGTACTCGGGAAGGTAGCGGCCCGCCTGGCGCATGACCCAGATGGGGGTGCGGGGGGTAGCCTGCCTCTTCAACGCCCGGATAAAAAGATCGTTTTTGAGCATGGAGTGCAATGATTAGTGATGTTGAGAAAGATGATGCCCGCATGGTTCCGGCTTGTGGCCGGCAGCCTCACCGACAAGGAAATGAAAGTGCAAACTTACACTTTTTCGGGCTTTTATAAAAACGATAGATACAAGGACGGAATGTTTACTTGCCGAAGATAAGCGAAAGAGAAGAGGACCTATAGGTCTTGTGGCTCCTACAGGTCCTCTCTGACGAAACAATCCCGGCCGCGCGTCTCGCAGAGATCACGCCGTCACGATATGCCGTTTGATGCCGAGGTCCCGCTCGGAGTAGCCGAGGGCGAGGCCGACGACCTCCGAGAGGTGGAATACGGGAATGGAGCCACGCAAGCCGTTCTTCTTCAGGGCCTTCGACTGGTAGCCGTCGAGCACGGTGTGGCAGAGGGGACAGGGGGTGACGATGCAATGCGCCTTCTCGTCCATCGCCTCCTTGAGGGCCTCCGCGGCGACATTCAGCGACTCCTCCTCGGCGACCAGCAGGGTATGGAATCCGCAGCAGCGGTTCTTGTGCTCGTAGGGGATCGTGGTGCCTCCCAGCGCGTCGAGCAGAAGGTCGAGCGAGGTGGGCTCGAGGGGATTGTCCTTGCCGAGCACGGTCGATGGCCTCAGGATGTGGCAGCCGTAGAAGGGGGCGATGCGCATGCTGCCCAGCGGCTTCCTGACCTTCTGGCGGATGACGTCGAGCCCGACGTCGTCGATCAGCACCCAGAGCAGGTGGCGGACCTCCGAGGTCCCCTGATACTGCAGCCCCTCCTTCTTCAGGATCTCGTTCACCTCGGCCTTCAGCCCGGGGGTCTCGTCCAGCTTCTTCTTGGCGCTCCGGATGGTCATGAGGCAGGTGTTGCACGACACGACCAGGTCGAGCCCCATCTTCTCCGCATAGGCGATGTTCCTGGCGTTGACCAGGGCGAAGTGCTTCGGGCTGACGTAATCCAGGTTGCTCCCGCCGCAGCAGGTGCTCTCATGCAGCTTCACCATCTCGATGCCGAGATCGTTCTGCCAGAGTGCGATCGAGCGGTCGACCTCCCTGGTCATCGACTCGTTGATGCAGCTCTGGTAATAGGCGTAGCGCTTCATGGGGCTATTCTCCCGATTTTTTTTCATGATCCTTCGCCACATGCCCGATCATCTCGCGGAACTCTTCCCTGAACTTCTCGATCCCTTTCGAGGCCTTGACCAGGAGCGGCGGTGGCGGAGTCCGGCGCTTGATGACCATCTTGACGGCCATCGGCAGGAGGTTCTTCAGCGTCCAGCCGACGCCGTTGGTGCGGATCGGCAGGGTCGCCTCGACCAGCTTGCCTTTCTTGCCGATGTCGTCCATGAAGGCCTCGGCATGCCGGGCGCCGCTGGTATCCTTGACGCCCCGGCGCTCGATGGCGTCCTCGCGGATGCCGTGGATGGCGTCCATGATCGGGATGTGCTTGACGCAGGTCTCCTGGCAGCGGTAGCAGTGGGTGCAGTCCCAGACCCCGTGGTCCTTCACCAGCTCGGCAAGGCGCAGCTCGTGGCTGCCGTCACGGGTGTCGACGTTCATTCGGTAGGACTTCAGCAGCACCGCCGGGGAGACGTACTCCTTGTGGGCCCTGAGGATAGTGCACTCCGACACGCAGGAGGCGCAAAGGATGCAGTCGGTCGCCTTGTCGTAGCGCTGGAACTCCTCCTCGGAGACCAGGAACTCCTTGTTGCCCCACTGCTCCTCGGGCATCTTCGAATCGACCCAGTTCGTGTAGTGCTTCATCTTGTCGACCAGCGGGTCCATCTCGACCACCAGGTCTTTGATGAGCGGCAGGTTGCGGAGCGGGTCGACCTTGATGACGCCGGGCTCCCTGGTCTTTTCGAGCTCGTCCCACACCTGGGTGGTGCAGGCCAGCTTGGACATATTGTTGATACGCATGGCGCAGGAGCCGCAGATGCCGGCCTGGCAGAAGGCTCGGATGGTCAGCGTCGGGTCGACATGCTCCTTGATGTAGTTCAGCGCCCTGAGCACCGTGATGCCCTTCTCGAGCTTGATGGTGTAGTCGTCGTAGTAAGGCTTGCTGTCGACCTGGGGATTGAAGCGGTGGACCCTGAAGGTCACGTCCCGCTTGTCCTCGATATGGATTACGGTTGAATCGGTCATGGAATATCCTGCTTAGTAGGTTCGTTCCTGGAGTTCATACCGGCCCATCGTGACCGGCTTGAACCCGAGTTTCGGATGGCCGCCCTCCTGGGTGAAGGTGGTATGCCTGTGCCAGTTTTCGTCGTCGCGGACCGGGAAGTCGGTCCTGGTGTGCGAACCGCGGCTCTCCTCGCGGACGAGTGCGCCGGCGGCCACGGTCTCGGCCAGCTCCAGCATGTTCCTGAGCTCAAGCACCTGGATCAGGTTGGTATTGTAGACGTCGCTGGTGTCGAACACCCTGACGTGCTCGAAACGTTCCTTCAGGGCGACGATATCCCCGATCCCCTTGCTGATCTTCGAGGCCTCGCGGAAGATGCCGACGTTCTGGGCAAGGGTCTGCCCGAGCTCCTCGCGCAGGGTGCCGTAGCGCTCGTAGTGCCCGGATGGCTTCATGAAGCTGCGGAGCTCCTGTTCCTTTTCGGCCAGCTCGGACTCGGTTATCGGGGCGGGATTGAAGCCGCGAGCCTCCTCGGCTGCGGCACGGCCTGCGATGCGGCCGAACACCAGGATATCGAGCAGGGAGTTGCCGCCGAGGCGGTTGGCGCCGTGCACCGAGACGCAGCCGCATTCGCCGGCAGCATAGACGCCGCCCATGGCCGTACGGCCGAAGTTGTCGGTATCGATGCCGCCCATCGAGTAGTGGGCCGTCGGCCGCACCGGAATAGGCTCGTCGATCGGGTCGACACCCTCGAAGTACATGCACATCTCCCTGATCTGCGGCAGGCGCGACTTGATGAGGTCGGCGCCGAGGTGCCTCAGGTCGAGGTGGAGGTACTTGCCGGCCGGGCTGTCGAAGCCACGCCCCTCGAGGATCTCGGTTTCGAGCGAACGGGAGACGAGGTCACGCGGGCCGAGCTCCATCTTGGAGGGGGCGTAGCGCGACATGAAGCGTTCGCCGAGGGTATTGACGAGGTAACCGCCTTCACCGCGGGCCCCCTCCGTCACCAGCAGGCCGCTCTTGCGGAGGCCGGTGGGGTGGAACTGCACGAACTCCATGTCCTTGAGCGGAATGCCGGCGCGGTAGGCGATCGCCTGGCCGTCTCCGGTGTTGCCTGCCGCGTTGCTCGAACGGTTCCAGTACATCTTGGCGTAGCCGCCGGTGGCGAAGATGACCGTCCGCGCATGGAACGGCTCGATCCTGCCGGTCTTGATATTCAGGGCGATCAGCCCTTTGGAGCGGCTCCCGTCGAGGGCGAGGTCGAGGGCGAAATATTCGTTGAAGAACTGCACCCCCTTCCTGAGGCACTGTTCATAGAGCGTCTGCAGGATGGTGTGGCCGGTCTTGTCGGCGCAGTAGCAGCAGCGCGGGCGCCCGGCCCCGCCGAAGGGGCGCTGGGCGATGGTCTTGTCGTCGAGCCTCGACCATGGGGTGCCCATGTTCTCGAGCTCCCGGATGATCTTCGGCGCCTCGGAGCAGAGCACCTCAACGGCATCCTGGTCGGCGAGGTAGTCGCTCCCCTTGATGGTATCGAAGATGTGCAGCTCGACCGTGTCGTCCTTGGCCGTATTGGCAAGCGCCGCGTTGGCGCCGCCCTGCGCGGCGGAGGTGTGCGAACGGTTCGGGTAGACCTTCGATATGACGGCGACGTTGAGCCCGGGATTGGTCTTCATGGCCTCCATGGCGGCATAGAGGCCCGCACCGCCGCCACCGACGATGACGATATCGAATAATTTCATAACGAGTCGGAGATCCGTGCACACCATGCCCATGGCCGGCGTGCTGGTTTGAAAACGGGCCCGCCGTTGCGGCTGGGCCCTTCTGGGTTGTCTGATGCAGATGCGGTATCCGGGGTGGCCAGGAGGCGCCCGGGGGAATTACAAGGCGATATGGTCGTCGTGGACCGGCAGCTCTTCGACGGCGTGGAGCACGTCGGTCATGCTGAGCATGCCGATGATCCTGTTGCTGTCCATCACGGTGAGCCTCCTGATGTTGGTCCGCTTCATCAGGCGCAGGGCGTACTTGATGCGCATGTTCGGGTTGACGCTGATGACCGGCTTGCTCATGATCTGGAAGACCGGGGTGTTCCACGGGTCGCGGTGGATGTCCTCGCCGGGATCGATCACCTTCTCGAGGATATCCTTCTCGGTGACGATGCCGTAGCAGTCGTCCTCGTTGCGGGGCTCGACGATGATGCCGCTGTCACCCGATTTCTTCATCATCTGCAGCGCCTCGGCGACGGTGGCGCTCCCCTTGATGATCTGGAACTCCTTCTGCATCAGGGCCGATACCGGCAGGGTGCGGAGTGTTATGAGCTGGTCCATGGCAATTACCCTCGTGTTAAAAAAAGGACGATCTGTCCCCTTACTATTGTTGAAGTAGTAGCGATGAAGCTTTGTCGGACGTAAATCGAAAGGTAGGATCGGTGAGCTTCCGGAGCCTTGCGGCACTTTCGGATTCCCGAGTGCGATCCCTCCGGGAACGGCAGGGAAAGCATAACTATACAAGTAAAGTAAAGAAGAGGCAAAAACCAAGCGACGGAGAAAAAATCAGCTGATCCCTTGCGCTTTTTTATAGGCCGCCCAGTTGCGCTTCAGCTCCATGAAGGAGTCGACATCGGGCTGCAGCAGGAACGGGTTGGTGCGCCGCTCGTGGCCGACCGTCGAAGCGGGGGTGGTGCCGTAGTCGTGCCCGGGGTAGACCCTCGTCTGCTCCGGCAGGCGCAGCAGGCGCTCGTGCAGCGACCGGTGCTCCGCACGCGCATCCTCGTCGCTCCAAGTGCCTCCGACCTTCCCCACGAAGAGGGTGTCGCCGGTGAACAGGGCATCTCCCGCAAGGATGCAGATCGAGTCCTCCGTATGGCCGGGCGTGTGGATGATGCGGATGGAGGCGGATCCGAGAGGATATTCGGCACCCGCCGAAACTTCGGTGCCGGTCGACGGGCAACGGTCGCCGAAGAGCAGCACCTTCGTGCCGGTCAGCCGCTCGAACTCCTCGTTGCCGTTCGTGTGGTCCTGATGGCCATGGGTGCAGAAGGCGTAGCGCAGCCGCCAGGCGAGGGCCGAAGCCCGCCCGGCCAGGAGGCCGGGCGAATTGGAAGGATCGACGGCGAACGCCTCGCCGGTCTGCTCGTCGGCACAGAGGTAGCCGAAATTCCGGTCACCCCCGGTGCGCAGCTGCTCTACGACAATCCCCATGGCCACTCCGGTTCAGACCATCTGCTCGACGTTCATCACAAACGCCCTGGCCGGGAAAGCGGGATCGGTCGCGATGGGCTTACGCTTGAGCTCCTCTATGATCGCATCCGCCTTGCCATCCTCGAGGATAGCAAAGCAGAGCGAGGAGTAGGTGCTCATGTTCTGCTCCCCCGGCCACCAGGCCGGAGGCTGGTTGGAGCTGTCGCAGGAACAGCCCCTGATGGCAACGTTGCTGAACATGATCACGCCGTGCGTCATGAAGAGTTTCCGCACCTGCGGCCGGGTCTCTTCGTCCCCGATGATGGCAAGGAATTTCATCCGTTTCTCACGTTATGATTTTGCAGCCAGCCTCTTCTTCTCGCCCTTCTTTTCCGACAGGTAGTAGACCAGAGGGACGACCACGAGGGTCAGGATGGTCGAGAGCACCGAACCCCAGATGAGCGAGATCGCCAGTCCCTGGAAGATCGGGTCGAAGAGCATCACCACCGAACCGATGACGACCGCACCGGAGGTCAGGATGATCGGGCGGGTTCGCACCGCGGCCGACTCGATGACCGACTCCTTCAGGCCGACCCCCTCATCCCTGCGGATCTGGATGAAGTCGATGAGCAGCACCGCGTTCCTCACCATGATGCCGGCGAGGGCGATCATGCCGATCATGCTGGTCGCCGTGAAGAAGGCGCCATGGATGTAGTGGCCCGGGATGATGCCGACCAGGCTCAGCGGGATCGAGATCATCATGATCAGCGGGGTCTTGAAGGACTGGAACCAGCCGATGATGAGCAGGTAGATGATCACCAGCACCACCGCGAAGGCCGTGCCGAGATCGCGGAAGACCTCGAAGGTGATCTGCCACTCGCCGTCCCACTTCATGGCGAGCTTGTCGTCGGACTTCGGCACCGAGGTGTAGAGCGGGTTGATCACCGCGCCGCCGGGAAGCTGGATCTGGGCGATCTTCTTGTCGAGCTCGAGCATCGCGTACACCGGGCTCTCGGTCACGCCGGCAACGTCAGCCGTCACATAGTCCACGCGGTGCAGGTCCTTGCGGAAGATGCTCTTGTCCTGGACCTTCTCCTGGACGGTCACCAGCTCGGAGAGCGGGACCATCATGCCCGGACGGAGCCTGGTGGTCAGGGTGCCCATCCCCTGCGACTGGACGAAGATGTTCGAGAGGTCCTTGAGCGAGGTCCTGTCCGCCTTCGGGAGCCTGAGCTGGATGGCCAGCGGCTCGATTTCGCCCTGCTGGTGCACCAGGCCCACATCGACGCCGGCAAGGGACATGCGCAGCGTGTGGGCGATCTGCTCAGGGGTCACGCCGCGGAAGGCCGCGCGCTCCTTGTTGATCACCAGGTCGTAGACCTTCTGGTCGGCCTCGACCAGCCAGTCCACGTCGACCACGCCTGGAGTAGAGGCGAAGGCCTTCTTGACCTCCTTGGCCAGTGCGATCTGCGACTGCAGGTCGGGGCCGTAGATCTCGGCCACGATGGTGGAGAGCACGGGCGGGCCCGGCGGGATCTCGACGATCTTGGCATTCGCGCCGTAGCGGGCGGCGATCTCCTGGACGCCGGCCCTCACGCGCTTGGCGATGTCGTGGCTCTGCGCCTTGCGCTCGCCCTTGTGCACCAGGTTCACCTGGATGTCCGCCTTGTTGTCGCCGCGGCGCAGGTAGTAGTGGCGAACCAGGCCGTTGAAGTTGATCGGGGCGTTCAGGCCGACATAGTACTGGCTGCTCGCCACCTCGGGTACGGTCTTCAGGTAGGAGGAGATCTCCCTGGTGGCCTGCTCGGTCTTTTCGAGGACCGTGCCTTCAGGCATGTCGATGATCACCTGGAACTCGTTCTTGTTGTCGAACGGGAGCATCTTCATCTGGACCATCTTGAGCGGGACCATCGCCATCGCGCCGGCCAGCATGAGGGCCACCACGCCGAAGGCGAGCCAGGTCTTGAAGGTGCTGTTGATGAACGGGGTCAGCACCTTGTCGAAGAGCTTGTAGTAACCGGTGTTCTTGATATCGTACTCCTCATGGTGCCCCTCGTCCGACTTCAGCAGGCGGTAGGAGAGCCAGGGGGTAGCGATGAGCGCCACCAGCAGCGAGAAGATCATGGCGAGCGACGCGCCGATCGGCATCGGGCTCATGTAGGGGCCCATCAGGCCGGAGACGAAGACCATCGGCAGCACGGCAGCGATGACCGTGAAGGTGGCCAGGATGGTCGGGTTGCCTACCTCGCTGATGGCGGTGATGGCCGCCTGCAGCCTCGGCTGCCGCTTCATGGCGAAGTGGCGGTGGATGTTCTCGGCGATGATGATCGAGTCGTCGACCACGATACCGGTCACGAAGATGAGCGCGAAGAGCGTCACCCTGTTCAGCGTGTAGTGGAACAGGTAATAGATAAGGAGCGTCAGGGCGAAGGTGACCGGCACCGACATGAAGACCACGAGCGATCCCCTCCATCCGAGGAAGAAGGCGACCACGATGGTCACGGCGACGATGGCCATCATCAGGTGCTCGAGGAGGGTGAACACCTTTTCGGATGCGGTCTCGCCGTAGTTCCGGGTTTCGGTCACCGTGACGTTCTTCGGAATCACCGAACCCTTCATGGCATCGACACGCGAAACCACCTTGGTTGCCAGGGCGGTAGCGTCGGTCCCCTGCCGCTTGGCGACCGTCAGCGTGACGGCCGGGTAATCTGCACGGTCCTTGTCCTTCGAACCGGCACCCCAGCCGAACCGGGTGTAGTTGTTCACCTCCTCGGGGCCGTCGGTGATCTGGGCGACCTGTTTCAGGAAGACCGGGTCCGCACCGTAGAGCCCCACCACGACGTTGCCCACGTCATCGGCGCTCTGGAAGAAGTTGCCGGTCCTGACGATCACCTGCTGGTCGTTCTTGAAATCGCCGGAGGTCATCTGGGAGTTGGTGGCCTGCAGCTGACGGGCGATCTGGAGCGGGGTGATGTTGTAGCGCTGGAGCTTCTGCTTGTCGAGCAGCACGCGCACCTGGCGCTTGAGGCCGCCCTTGACCTCGACCTCGCCGATGTTCTCGACCTTCTTGATTTCATCAGCGGCCTTCAGGGCGATACGGCGAAGCTCGTAAGGGTTGCTGTCCTTGCTCCAGAAGGTGAGGTTGAGCACCGGCACGTCGTCGATGGCCACCTTCTTCATGAGGGGCATCTGGACGCCGGGGGGCATCTTCTCCATGTTCTTCATGAGCGCGGTCCACAGCTTGACCATGCTCTCCTCGGTGTTGTCGCCGACGTTGTAGCGGACGGTCACCAGGGCGAAGTCCGGCATGGAGGTGGAGTAGACGTAGTTGACCCCCTTGATCTCGGTCAGGGAGCGTTCGAAGGGCTTGGCGACGCGCTCCTCGACCTCGGCAGCGGAGGCGCCGGGATAGGGGATGTAGATGTCGACCAGCGGCACGACGATCTGCGGCTCCTCCTCCCTCGGCGTCATGAACGTCGCCATGATGCCCACAAGAAGGGACGCCAGCATCAGCAGCGGCGTGATCTTCGAATTGATGAACTGTTTTGCAAGCCTTCCGGCGATACCTTCATTCATGTTCACGAGCCTCCTCCGCTCGCTGTTGCGTGACTATGGTGATCCTGGTTCCGATCGAAGCGCGGCCGCTCACTTGCCGCCGTAATATTCGAGTTCGCTCTTGGCGACGCAGTAGTCGTACTTGGCCTGGTTGATCCGCATCTTCGCCCAGGTGAAGGCCTGCTCGCGCATCAGCAGCTCGAAGGTCATGGCCATGCCGGTACGGAACTGCTCTCCGATGAAGTCGAGGCTGACCTTCGCCTCGTCGAGCGACTGCCTGGCGACCTCGACGCGCTGCTTCGAGGTCTGCATCGCGCGTTTCGCCTTGTTGACCTCCATGACGCTCTGCTCCTTTGCGGCCTCGTAGTTGTAACGGGCCTCGAGCTGCTTTGCCTTGGCCTCCTGGACCTTGCCCTTGGTGGCCATGCCGTCGAAGATGTTCCACTGCAGGTTCAGGCCGATGGTCCAGCTGGAGCCCTCGGTACCCAGGAACGAGGCGTCGTGCCAGTTCTGCTGGGCGAAGGCGTTCAGCCTCGGGAGGTACTGGGCCTTTGCCATGTCGTGCTGGTAGCCGGTAACCTCGTTGAAGGCCTCGAGGGCTTTCAGGTCGCTGCGGCCTGCCGCAGCGGGCTTGGACGCCGGCATCGAGGCATCGACCACGAGGTCGCCGGTCGGGACCAGCGCATCGTCCGCCTCGAGCCTCAGCATGGTGCGGAGGGCATCCTCGGCGTTCTTCATTGCGTTCTGCATCAGCAGCTTCTGCTCCCTGAGCTCGGCCAGGCGCACCTCGGTCGAAAGCTTGTCGGACTTGGTCAGGAGGCCCGCCCTGAAGGCCTTGGCCGCCTCGGCGCTGTAGCCCTGCATGATGCCGATCGACTGCTCGATGGCAGCGACGTTCTTCCGGGCCATGACGAGGCCGTAATATGCTTTCTTGATATTCAGGTCGATGGTCTCGACCGCGCGGTCGGACATGAACTCCTGGGCCCGCTTGGCGCTTCTGGCCAGTGAGCCGCCGATCATGGCGTCGAAGTTCACCAGCGGCTGCATCACCTGCAGCGAGGTGTTGAAATCGGTGATAGCCGGGGGATGGTTGAGCGCATCAGGGGCAAAATCGGTCTGCGGATTCGCGATCTCCTGCTGCAGCTTGAAGACCAGTGAAGCGCCGGGATCGTTGCTGTGCGT
>OMIK01000002.1 GCA_900299075.1 Chlorobi bacterium Chlorobi_1 | reverse complement strand
TCTCGTCGCCCATGCCGGCGCGCGAGCGCTTCACCGCCTCGCTGACCGCCCGTACGGCTTCGTCCTGGCCGATGACGCGCCGGTGCAGCTCCCCCTCGATGCCGAGCAGCTTCTGCCGTTCTGACTGCAGCATCTTGCTCACCGGGATGCCGGTCCAGCGGGAGACGATGTCCGCGATGTCCCCGGCGTCGATCTCCTCCTTCATGATCAGGTCCCCGGAGGCCTGCCTGGTCTCGATCCTCCTGGCGTTCTCCTCGAGCTCCTTCTCGAGCTGGGCGATCTTGCCGTACCGTATCTCCGCGACCTTGCCGTAGTCGCCGCTGCGTTCGTAGTTCTCCGCCTGCACGCGAAGCTCCTCGAGCTCCGATTTCAGGCGCCGCGAAGCGTGGATCAGCTCCTTTTCAGAGTCCCATTGCGCCTTGACCGTCGCCTGCTCCTCGCGGAGGCTGGCGATCTGCTTTTCGATCTCCTGGAGCCGCTGCCTGGTGTCTGCCGTGTTCATGGTTCGTCTGGCTGGTTGTGGTGCCGTGAAAAGATAAATTAATGTGTAAATTAGGTGCTTGAAAAGCAATTCGTGGCTGCCGGGGGCCTGGTTCCCCGGCTGACTTGATCAACAGGAAAACGCATGCAAAAGTTCTCGATCGGCTCCCTCGAGCTGCCCGGCTCCAGGGGGCTCTTCCTCATCGCGGGCCCTTGCCTCGTCGAGGGACGGCAGATGGTGATGCAGGTGGCTTCGGAGCTTGACCGGATCTCGAAGGAGTTCGGCGTGCCGGTCGTCTTCAAGGGCTCCTACCGGAAGGCGAACCGCTCCTCGGCAGGCTCCTTCACGGGGATCGGCGACCGCGAGGCGCTCGAACTGCTCGCCGAGGTCCGCGAGACCTACGGCATGCCGGTGCTGACGGACGTGCACGAGACGGGGGAGGTGGAGCTGGCGGCGAAATATGTCGACGTGCTGCAGATCCCGGCGTTCCTCTGCCGCCAGACTGACCTGCTGGTGGCCGCAGCAGCGACCGGCCTTGCGGTGAACATCAAGAAGGGGCAGTTCATGGCCCCCGGCGACATGGCCTACGCGGCCGAAAAGGCCGCCTCGACCGGCAACCGCAAGATCATGCTGACCGAGCGGGGCACCACCTTCGGCTACCACAACCTCGTGGTCGATTTCCGCTCCCTGCCGATCATGGCCGATTCGGGCTGGCCCGTCGTTTTCGATGCCACCCACAGCGTCCAGCTTCCGGGAGCGGCCTCCGGCGTCTCCGGCGGCGACCGGCGCTTCCTCCTGCCGCTTGCCCGGGCCGCCGTGGCGACCGGCATCGACGGCCTCTTTGTCGAAGTCCATCCCGATCCGGCGACGGCGAAGTCCGATGCGGCCACCCAGGTGCGCCTCGAGGAGTTCGCGGCGGTGGTCGGGGAGCTGCTGCAGCTCCAGACCTGCATGCAGTCGATCCAATCACGGTAACCCATCCCAACCGACGTGAGCTTCCAGTTCTTCGGCATGCAGCCACACCAGGCCGACCCCTCTTCGCAGGTCGGCACCGCCCTTGACGGCATCAAGGCCATCGTCCTCGCGCTCGATGGCGTCCTCACCAACGGCACCGTCACCCTCGACAGCGAAGGGCGCGAGCTTCCCGGTATCTACGCCCGCGACGTCGTGGCGATCAGGGAGGCGCTGAAGCTCGGCATGCGTGTGGCCGTAGTCGCATCTCGCGCGGCGGCGGCCTACCGCCCGCTGCTCGAAGCCGCCGGGCCGGTCGACCTCTTCCTCGAGGGTGGGGAGGTGCTCGCCTCCTACGAATCGTTCAAGGCGCGGCACGGCCTCGGCGACGACGAGTGCGCCTGCATCGCCGACGACATCGAAGAGCTCGGGATCCTCAAGAGGGTGGGGCTTCCGGTGACGACCATCAACGGCGTCGAGTACCTGAGGAACCGCGTCGCCTACATCTCGGTCTACGAGGGTGGCCGCGGCTGCGTCAGGGAGGTCATCGAGATGGTGCTGGAGCACCAGGGCCGCTGGCCCTACAGCGACCAGCAGGCTCCGGGACACTGACGGCTCCGGCCCCGGAGGCCGTATCCATCAGGGATTTGCCATCTGTCGAAGGCGGACGCGCACGGCACGCCGTGCCCCTATGCCCTGGATGCCTGTTGCCCGTCACCATGAAATCCTGCGAAGCACCCTCCGTTCAGCCGCACGCTACCGGCACCCCGTTCAGCAGTGAAGCTGCTTCGGCCAGCGAGAGCGTGCCGACAAGGTTCGTACCGTGCCCCGGCTCGACGTGTACCTCCCCGATGAACTCCGATCCCTCCTCCAGCGCCCGCTCCAGCGCCTCGAGTTTCCCTGCAAGGCTGTAGGCCGCGGATTGCGGCGTCGAGCACGATACCGGCGGGTTCGCGCTGCCGTGGACGACATGTCCCTCCGGCACCTGCGCATCGTCGAGGTAGTGGTGCCAGTGCGTCATGCCCGCGCCGCTCGAGGCAAGCCTCTCCGTGAAGGGGCTGCCCGGCCGCAGCCGCTGCAGGATGCTCGAGACCATGGCGTTGCCCACGGCGTGGGCGACGATCGTGAGGGTGTCGAACGAGGGGTGGACGGATCTTCCTTCAGGCGTCCCTTCGGGGGTGGCGAGCCAGATGCGCCCCCCTGAAAGGCCGGTCTCGACGAGGTCGCGGCGGGTGTCGATCGCGGTTTTCCGGCATCCCGAACGGGTCGTGACCACCCGTACCTCAGGAACCGGCACGAGCAGCTCCCTTCCGGCGATACGGATCGGCACGGCCCCTTCCTCGCCGCTGCCGGCGTACCCTTCGGCATCGCGGGCAGGTGGCGGCCGGAGCGGCAGCTGGCGGGCGAGGAAGCCGTAGCTCATGCCGGTGCGCTCGTCCAGGTAGCGGGCGACGATCTTCCGGTAGCGGTCGCTCCGGTAGGCGAGCCCGTCCCGTGAGGTGTGGCTCATCAGCAGGGGGTTGCCCGACCAGATGCGGGCGCTCTCCCCGAAATCGAGCGCCAGCTCCCTGAATCCGGCTGCAGCGGTGTCGAGTGCTCCGTGGCGCAGCTCGATCTCTCCTGGCCTCGGGGGCACGACCTGGGCGGTGAGCTTCGGCACGAGGGAGCCGAGCACGTCCGGGAGTTGGGGAAGGGGGGTGTCGAAGGTGGTGACGCCGCCGTTCATGCTGCAGACGGTCCACGACTCCCCGGTGACGTAGAGCACCAGGTGGACCATCTCCCATGCCAACCGCCCGACCACGGCGTCCAGCGTCCGCTGCGGCATTTCGCCGGGGAACACCGGGGCCGGCCCGTCGTAGATGCCCAGGATGATGTTGTTGTAGAGCGTCGAGACCCGGTTGATCGGCAGGAGGTGGTCCGGGAAGCTGCCGGGCGCGATCACCACCGTGCCGGGTGCGTAGCGCCCTTCGGGGCCGGGCGGCGCGGCTACGGAGGCGCCGCAGGCCCGGAGGGCGTCGATGAGGGCGGCCGAGAAGCGTTCGAGCATCGGGCTCAGGCCGGGTGCCGGCGCGTAAGCCACCGTGAGCGCGGCGGCCATCTCCGGCGGGTGCATGGGGGTTCCGGGCGGAATTCCGAGGATCCGGTGCAGCGAGGCCGGGCTGATGCGCTCAGTCATATGGAAGGAGGGGAAATACGGTTACTTATGGCGCGGTCACTGCCCTTCGGGTTGCTCACGCCCCCAGAGCAGCTTGGTCCGGAGGATCTCGTAGTAGTTTCGTTTTTCGTTCGCCACCAGGTTGATCACCTGCGGGGATTTCCTGACCGTGATCACCTCGCCGGGCGCCAGCAGCTTGCGGAGCTGGCCGTCGATGTTCAGGGGGAAGCCGCCGTCGGGCGCCTCCACCGAGACGCTGATCACCTTGTCGTCGCTGATCACGATCGGCCTGACCGTCAGCATGTGCGGGCAGATGGGCGTGATGACGAACACGTTCGACTTCGGGGCGATGATCGGGCCGCCGGCGGAGAGGGAGTAGCCGGTCGAGCCTGTCGAGGTGGCGATGATGATGCCGTCGGCGCGGTAGGAACCGAGCACCTCGTTTTCGAGCCGGATCACGAAGGTCGGAATGCGTGAGAAGGTGCCCTTTTCAACCACCACGTCGTTCAGGGCGGTGACCTGGCGGAACTGGCCGTCGATCGCGACGCTGGCTTCGAGCTGGGAGCGGGTATGGATCGAGTAGTTTCCGCTCACCACCTGCTCCATGGCCTGGATCATCTCCGCAGTGTTGAATTCGGTCAGGAATCCGAGGTTGCCCACGTTGATGCCGATCACCGGCTTCGCCAACGAATAGTGCGAGGTGTAGAGGAGGGTGCCGTCGCCGCCGAGGGAAACGAACACATCGCAGTTTCTGCTCAGCTCCTCGACACTCGTCCATTTCGGGCAGCCGAGCGCCTGGGCGGACTGCTGCTCGAAGAGATAGTCAAGCCCCTGTGCGTCCAGCCATGCGGTGAGCTCCCTGGCGAGTTCGAGCGCTTTGTGGCGGGTGATGTTCACGAAGATGGCGAACCTCATGGTCGTCCTCCTTGCTGCAGGGATTGGTAGAGGCGGTTCGCCTCCTCGAAGCTGTCCGCAAGAGCGTCCAGCTGCCCGCCGCGTACCTCGTCGGCGAGACGGGCGAGGCGGTGGGCGAAGGCCTCGAGTTCGTCGGCGATGTTGTCGCTGTTGGTCGAGACGATGTCGCGCCACACCGGCCAGGAGCTTCCCGCCAGGCGGCTCACCGAGGCGAAGCCCGGCCCCGAGTTGCCGATGTTCCCGCGGCAGTGGGTCATCATGAGGGTCGAGATGAGCTGCGGCAGGTGGCTGATGTTGGCGTAGACCCTGTCGTGCTGGGCCGGGTCCATGGCCGCGGGGATGCAGCCAACCGATTCGAGCAGGCCGACGAACTCCGCCGCGTGTCCCTCCTCGGGAAGGGTGTCGCCCGAACAGACGATCAGGAGGCGCCCGGCAAGCAGCTCCGGAGAGGCGGCGAGGTAGCCGCGCTGCTCACGCCCGGCGATCGGGTGCATGCCGACGAAGTCGAGCCCAAGCGCGGCCGCCTTGTCGGCGATCACTTTTTTCGTGCTCGACACGTCGGTGACCAACGCTCCTGCAGGGGCGTGACGCATGACCTCTTCGAGGATGGCGATGTTGGCCATGACCGGGGCGCAGAGCACGATGACGTCGGCGTCGTAGAGCCTTGCGGGGTCATCCTCGAACCGGTCGAGCCCCAGCTCGCCGGTGATGCAGGCGACGTCGTCCGTGGAGAAGCCGGGATCGTGGCCGATCAGTTCGATGTGCCGGCCTGCTTCGCCGGACGCTTTCCTGATGGCCAGCATGAGGGAGGCGCCGATCAGCCCAAGCCCGACGAACGAGATCCGCCTGATATGCTGCTGCATGGAGGCGCTCAGGCTTGCGGGTTGGTCCTGCTTCCGGGCGCGTCGATCGGGATGCCCTCCTTGCAGAGCGGGCACTCTTCGGGGTCGAAACTCACCACCTCGAGCGACAGCAGGGAGAACTGGTTGCCGGAGAGCTGCACGCGGCCGTTACTGCGGTCGACCACCGAGCCGACTCCCGCCACTGTCGCCCCGGCAGCCTCGACCAGTTCGATCACTTCGGCTACGGAGCCTCCGGTGGTGATTACATCCTCGACGACCAGCACCTTCTCGGCGGGGTCGATGGCGAAGCCCCTGCGGATGGTCATGGCCCCCTCCTTCCGTTCGGCGAAGATGGTCTTCACGCCGAGCTGGCGGCCGACTTCGGTGCCGACCACGATGCCCCCGATGGCCGGGGAGATCACGGTGGTGATGCCGGAGCCCCTGAAATGGCCGGCAATCGCCGAGCAGATCGCCGAGAGGTGTTCGGGATGCTGCAGCACCTTGGCGCACTGGAAGTAGGATTCGCTGTGGCGGCCCGAGGTGAGCCTGAAATGACCGTCGAGCAGGGCTCCGGTCGACTTGAACATCGCGAGGGTTTCGGCGTTGGTCATGCGGGATGGTTCGGGATAGGGTAGATGATGAAACGGCTTATCTTCAAAGATACTGAAGCCCTCCCGAAAAGCTAAACGCAAAATGGGCGCGCTCGTCCTGCCTCGCGGTTCAGCGGGAGGAGTCGAGGTAGTTCTGCAGGATCACGCAGGCGGCGGCGGTGTCGACCCGCCCCTTGGCATTGCGCTGCTTCCTGCTTGCACCGGAGCCGGCGAGGATATGCCGGGCCTCCCGTGACGAGCGGTGTTCGTCGACCTTCTCGACAGGCAGCGATGGGAACCTGGCGCGGAGCTCCTCGACGAATCGGTCGACGACGCCGGTCATCCGGTTGGCTTCGCCGAGGTCGCTCAGCGGATAGCCCACGACGAGGCGGTCGATGCCGTCGTCCCGGCTGATGCGTTCGATCACGGCGTAGAGCCCGTCGAGGTCGAAGGTCCCTACCGGCTGGGCGAACATGCCGAGCGGGTCGCTCTTGGCGACGCCGATCCGCTTGCTGCCGAAATCGATCGCGACCAGCCTCCGGTAGGCGGTCGAACCCGTTCGTGTCTGTCTCTCCATAATCCGTATGTTAACAACTTGGACCCATACTTCAAGCTTTCGGGAGATTCCATGGTTGCCACTCCGGTCATAATCGTCAAGGCGAAACCCCGCCTGATTCTGTGTGTCGCAGTGATGTTCTCCCTGCTTTTTCACCTGGTTACGGCAGGGTGGCTTGCCGCGGAACCGCGTCCGGGCTGGATCGACCGGAGCATCCGCTCGTCGGGCGAGGAGCGCCGCTTCATGGTGTTCGTCCCGTCGAACCTTCCTCCGGATCCGCCGGTGGTGCTCTGCCTCTCCGGGGATCCCCGGGCGATGCTCACTGGTGCCGGCGGGGGGGCGGAGTGGCCGGCGCTGGCACGGCGCGAACGATTCCTGCTGGTGGTTCCCGCCGGCGTGAACGGGCCGGGGCGGAGCCGCAGCCATGGCACTGATGACCATGATGCCCTTTCCATCACGAGCCTGCTCGACTCGGTGGTGAGGGCGTTCAGTGTCGATCCGTCGAGGATCTACCTTGCCGCCCATGGGGAGGGCGGCCTCGCCGCGGCAAGGCTCCTGCTTGATCCGGCTGCCCGTTTCGCCGCCGCCGCCCTCTTTTCATCAGCGCTGCCTTCGGGCCTGGCAGCCGGAAGCCGTGGGCATCGGCCACGGCCGCTCATGCTGGTGAACGGGACGGAGGACCCGCTCGTCCCTTGGGAGCAGGTCGCCTCCCGCAGCTCGGGCCAGACGGTCATGCCTGCACGAGAATCGGTGGCATGGTGGGTGGTCGCCAACCGGGCGGAGCCTTCCGCGCCGGCACTCTCGATGCTGCCGGACCTCGACCCATGGGATGGCTGCAGGATCCGTAAGGCGGTATACCGGCCGTTGATGGGGGGCGCCCCGGTCGTTGCCTGTACGGTTGTGGGGGGCGGCCATGCGATGCCGTCCCGCCGCCATACCGTCGAGGAATCCGCGGCGAAGCGCAGGTTCGTGGGGCGGAGCTGCAGGGATGCCGAGGGGGCTTTGTTAGCGTGGGAGTTCATGAAGCGGTTCCGGCTTTCCGGAACCCCCTGACGCGGCCGGCCTGCAGGGCGTGCGCTTCGTATGGTATGGGGATGCCGGAGCCTTTGCGGTTTCAGCCGCGAAAATGCTCCGGCAAGTGCGAACGATCCCGATCCTGCCGTTGTCCTTCGGTGCGGCAGGCGGGCACCTGTCAGGCCGCGACCTGTTTCTGTTCCTGGTAGATCATGACGAGGGCGGCGACTACTCCCGGTACCCAGCCGAAGAGGGTGAGCAGCCCGGTGAGCATGATCGTGCCGGCCTCTTTGTTCATGACGGCGGCGGGGGGCAGTATGATGGCCAGGATCAGGCGGCGAATATCCATGGGTGCGTCTCCAGGTTATGTGTTCGTCAGACAGAAAACGAAATTTAACGTTTGACGGCGTAACAGGCAAATGGCTGGCCCGGCCCAAGCGCCAGGGATACCTCGCTGAAAAAGGCTTGCTTGCTTTTTACCATCAAAGTCTTAAATTGCAATCCCCGTTCCCAGTGAGATCCAGAGTGGAGTATCGCTCGCGGTTTTCAGAACAAAAAGACTCTATCAACTTGCAGAAAAAGACTCATCCTGACGTGGTCCTGGATGTGGATTATGAGGTTATTGACGAACCTAATTTCAATAATTTCAATACATCTCCAGACCCTCCCAGTCCGTACGCCGACCTCGAGAAGAAGTATCGCAAGAACAAGTTCAATCGGGCCCGCAACAACGGAACCTCCACCACCCTTTTCGGTACCCACGGATTGCCTCAGTCCGGCGGGCCCAAAGTATCGGGCAACAAAATCCAGAAGAAGAAGAACAGCAGCAAGAAATCCCCCTCTGCAAAGCCCTCCCGGCCCTCCAGGGGAAAGCGCACCTCCTGACCGGTTCCGGCTCCAGGCCATTGACCGACACTGCCATGCCGTTCGAAATCCAGGCCCATAGGGGGGCCAGGGCATTCTATCCCGAAAACACCATCCAGGCCTTCTGCAAGGCAGCCGACCTCGGATGCGGCGTGGTCGAACTCGACCTCGTCGTGTCGAAAGACCGGCGCATCCTTGTCTCCCACGATCCCTGGGTTCCTGCCGTCGGTAAAGGCGGTCGAACCCGGCGCATGCTCTTCTCCATGGACTATGCGGAGATCGCCAGGCTCGATTGCGGCATCCCGTCGCCGGAGTTTCCCCGTCAGCAACGTATCCAGGCGTTCCGCCCGCTGCTTTCCGACCTTTTCCGGAAGGTGGAGGAGCACCTGTGCCGTATCGGCCGGCAGGGCCGCATGGTGTACAATCTCGAGGTGAAGTCGAAGCCCGGCCTCGAAGGGGTCGCCTTTCCGCCGCCGGCCGAATATGCCGCCCTGGTCGTCGAGGTGATCCGCGCCTCCGGCCTGTCGGAGCGCATCCGGCTGCAGTCGTTCGATCCCCGGATCGTCATGGAGGCCCGGCGCCTCATGCCCGGGCTCTGCTTCGGGTTGCTGGTGGAGGAGCTGCAGGCCCTCGACGGCTTTCCGGAATCGATGGGGTTCGTTCCCGGCTACGTCAATCCGCACTTCCCGCTGGTGGATGGGCCTCTGGTCGGGATGCTGCACCGTCATGGGGCGAAGGTCGTCGCCTGGACGGTCAACGACCCGGATGAGATGCTGCGCCTGCGGCGGCTGGGTGCCGACGGCCTCATCACCGACCATCCTGAAACGGCCCTGGCCCTCACGGGGCTGACGGAGCTGTAACCCAAACCTCAGCGGGAGCGCTCTCGATCGAGCATCGCGAGTGCCGCCACCGCTTTCATTTCCAGTTTCTCGAGCGCCTCCGCAGCGGTTTCCCCAGGCGTATAGGCAGCCCGGTCGATCAGGTGCAGCGCCTCGATCAGGGCCTCTGCGCACTCCTTGCCGACCTTCTGCGCCTCCAGCTCTTTCCGGAGCTCGTTCGACGTCAGGCCGGCGGGTTTGCCGATGCCTGCCCTGGCGAGGGCGTCGTAGATGCGGCGCCTCATCTGTTCGGGTGAACCGGCCTTCGGCTGCACCCCAGGTCGCGCTGCGGGCTGCGGTTTCGGCTCCTGGGTTCCTGCCGGCGCCTTTTCGGGGCGCTTCCGGTGTTTTTTCGCTGCGACGAACAGGTGGATGATCAGCGCCAGGATGGCGGCAGCCATGAGGAGCATCACGGCGGATGGCACCCATCCCCACCGGTCTGGTGGCGGTACCGCAGGAAGTGGGGCGGGCGCCGCCGAGCCCCCATCCTTGCCGGGAGGCAGTACCGTCACGGCTACCGTGCCTGAAGCGAGCGTCTCGTAACGGCCCTTCCATGGGTTGAATGCGGTGAGCCTGACGGGGGTGAAGCGGTAGCTTCCCGGCCGGTCGGAGACGATGGTGATCTTCGTCCTCACGGCATCTCCCGCACCACCGACATCCTCGTGCATGGCGGACGGTTCGCCGCCTTCCGCCCGCCTGAATCCCGGCGGCAGTTCCAGCTCGACCTGAGGGAAGGCCTGCAGGTTCCCCTTGCCGCTTATCTTCACCTCCAGGGCCAGGGGCTCTCCCGCCCTGATCCGATAGCTTTCCGAGGCGATCCCTATCGAAAATTCGCCCACGGCGCCGTTGAACCCTGCCGGAGCGCCCTTGGGCAGCGGCCTGGCGACGATGGTGGCCGTCGGGGCGGTGATGATCGATTCGACATCCGGTGTGGAGCCGTCCGCGGCGCCGTTGACGGGAGGAAGGAGGCATTTGATCCGGTAGTTCGAGACCGATAGCTTGCCCGCCTGCATGGGCACCATCTTCAGCTGCTTGACGACCGCCCTCCTGAAGCTTCGGCCCCCTTCGGCAACCGCGGTGCTCCTGATGTAGCCCTCCGGCGTCACCTCCCGGACCCAGAGGCCGGTGTGCTCGGCTTTCCCGGTATCGGCTATCCTCGGTGCAATTCCGGAGAAGTAGAGTGAATAGGTAAGGAGCACCTCCTGGCCGACATAGGGGCTCCTGTTGTCGATGGTTGCGTCAAGGTATGGGCCGGCGTCGCGCGAGGCGGGGCCACCCTGACCGGATTTCGCCGATGCTGCTGCCGTCATGAGCATCAGCAGCATCCAGATCCAGACGCTGTTGCGCATCTGCCGCCTATTTCATGAGTTCCCGTGACCTTGCCGCCGCCGCACGGACGGTTTCCGCCAATGCCGCATCGACGCCGAGCCGCTCCATCTCCCGCAGGCCGGCCTCGGTCGTGCCTCCGGGCGTGGTCACCTCCCTGACGAGCTCCGCAGGGGACTTCCTTCCCTGGAGCACCATCGCCGCGGCGCCGAGCATGGTCTGGGCGGCGAGCAGCACCGAGGTCTCGCGGTCGAGGCCGCAGGCGGCGCCACCTTCGGCGAGGGAGTCGATGATCCTGAACATATATGCCGGCCCGCTGCCGGAGACGGCGGTCACGGCGTCCATGCCGCCCTCCTCAACGATCGCGGTGCGCCCGAGGGCGTTGAACAGCTCTTCGGCGATGAACAGGTCGGCGTCGGTGGCACGGGCGCCCCGGCACAGGGCGGTCAGGCCCATGCCGACGAAGGCCGGGGTGTTCGGCATGACCCTGATGACCCTGGTACCCTGCTGGCAGTTCGATTCGATGAAGCCGGTGGAGATTCCGGCCGCGACGCTGACGACGAGATGGTTCACGCCGAGGGCCGGCTTGAGCTCGGCCAGCACCTCGGCCACCTGGTAGGGCTTGACGGCGATGACGAGGATGGAGGCTTTTTCCGCGAGTTCCGGTATCGACGCGGCCATGCCGATCCCGAAGCGGTCGGCGACCCCCTGCAGGGCCGAAAGCTCCTTGTCGTAACCGGCGATGGCGTTTCCGGGGGTCTTGGCGAGGCCGGAGATCAGCGCCTGGGCGATCCTGCCGGTTCCGATGAATCCTATGGAGGGCTTGTTCATGAGGGGCAATGCATTGATGGTTTCGGATGGTGCGTCGCGGCCGGTCAGCCGTGGCGGAGCTTGATGGCGATGATGACGGCGAAGAGGAGCAGTGTGAAGCCGTTGGCCGTGATGATCGACGGGCTCTGCTTGACGACGCCGTAGAAGAGCCAGAGCGCGACGCCGAGGGCGGTCGTGGCCGCCCAGGTCAGGCTGATATCCCGGGCCTGCCTGGTGCGGAGCATACGGTATGCCTGGGGGAGGAGGCCGAAGGTGGTGAGCACCCCTGCGGCGAAGCCGACATACTCGATCTCAAGCGTCATGCCATCTCCTTTGGTTGTCGTCCTGGTTCCTGCTCGTCAAAGATAGGAAATTATCGCGACTTGAGATGCCCGGGGGTCGGAACGGCGCATGGATGGCCGAGGGGGCAAAAAAAACGGGAGCCAGGCTCCCGTTTTCCGATCGCACGAAGCGATGCCATTACTTGCTGGCGCCGACCATGTAGGCGACGGCGTCACCGACCTGCTTGTCGGTCAGCGAGGCGTTGCCGCCCTTTGCCGGCATCATGCCCTTGGTGCCCTTGAAGCCCTTGATGGACTTGGCGGCCATGGCATCGACACCCTGGCCGACGCGGCCGGTCCAGTCAGCCTTGGCGCCGACTTTCGGGGCGCCCATCATGCCGGTCTTGTGGCAGGTGGCGCAGCTTTTTTCATACACGGCCTTGCCGGCGGCGGCATCGTAGCTGGCGGCAAACGCGTTGCCGGAAACGAGCATGGCGGCGCCGATGAGGGCGGTAGAAACGAAACGGGACATAGCTATTCTCCGTTGATGGTTGTGGTGGTTGTGGTGTTCGAACAATTAAATGTCCAAGAACAACATTTTACCAATTTGCTGCCAGTACTCCAAATGTTTTGGCCTGTAAACCTCCGCTTCATGAACGCGTAAAGGCCGGCAGAGCCGGCCTTTACGATAAGCGAACCGCCGCGGTGGCGGTTATTTCGAGATGCTGATCAGGTACTTGGCGGCGTTGGTCAGCTGCTCGTCGGTCAGGGCGGTGTTGCCGCCTTTCGCAGGCATGCCGTTAAGGCCGTTGATCGTGTTCTTGATCACGCTCTCCTCGCCCTTGGCGATGCGGGGTGCCCATGCGGCCTTGTCGCCCGGTTTCGGGGCGCCCATCATGCCGGCGTCGTGGCAGGCGTTGCAGCCGCCTTCGTAGGTCGTCTTGCCTTCAGCGAGCTTCGGGTCGGCAGGTGCGGCGGCAGGTGCTGCCGCAGGAGCTGCCGGTGCTCCGGCCGGCTTCTCGGCATTTTTCAGCTCTTCGGCGAGCTTGGCCGGGGGTTTTTCAAGTCCGCAGCCGCCGAGGACGACAAGTCCGACGGTAAGCAGGGGCAGGAATCGTTTCATGGTTATCTCCTTTGTATTGGTCTCGCGTTTGCGTGGCGGTGTTGTCGAAAATACTCTGAACTTAATTTTAACGATAAATCAACTTCTCTCAAAATGGATTTTCAGCGCAAGATACGCCGGTTCACAGCCTTTCGAGCTGACGCTGCAGGTCGTGGCGCGAGAGGCCGTAGAGGTGCGAGTAGAAGAGGTTGAAGAGCAGCACCGCGGGCTTGATGCTCGGCGCGGAGGCTCCCCGCCTGAAGGCATTTGGGATGTTGAACACCTTGCGCGTCAGCTCAGCGTAGCTCTCGATGAATTCCGGCAGCGGAATGTTCTTGGGGCGGTAGAGCATCTCCTGGCCGAAGGTGTAGCGGAACGAGGCGAGGTCGTCCGGATCGAACAGCAGCCGCCCCTCCTCCCTGAGCCGGTCGAACACCCGCGTTCCCGGATTGGGCCGGAGGAGGTTGATCCCCGGCACGTCGAGCCCCGTTTCGGCGATGAAGTCGAGGATCGCCGCCGGCGTTGCGAGGGTGTCGCCGTCGAGTCCGTAGATGAAGCTTCCGTAAAGGCTTATGCCGCTGTTCCGTATTGCCTTGATGTTTCCGGCCAGCTCTTCGGTGCGGTTCTGGGTCTTCCGGTGCGCGTCGCGGCTGGAGGGTTCGATGCTCTCGATGCCCACCAGGAGCGCCTTGCATCCGGAGCGGGAGAAGGCGTCGAGCAGGCGCGGCTGCTGGCCGAGTGCCGTCGTGGCCTGGCCGAACCAGCTGATGCCGAGCGGTGCGAGCCGGTCGAAGAGCTCGAAGGCGAAGGCCGGGTCGGCGTTGATGGAGTCGTCCACGAAGAAGAAGATCCTCCGGTCATCCTTCCTGAACCTGGCGACCTCGGCGACAAGGTCCTCGATGCGGCGCTTCCGCAGGGCATGGCCGTTCAGGACGTGGACGTTGCAGAAGTCGCACCGGTAGGGGCAGCCTCGCCCCGTCTGGACAAGGTTGGTGGTGAAGTAGCGCCCGGGATCCAGCGCGGCCCTGGAGACCGGCCTCGGCAGGGAGAGGTCGGGAGGGATTCCGGTGCGGTACTCCCGCTTCAGGGTGCCTGCCACAAGGTCCCGGAGCACCTCCTTCCAGAGGTCGTCGGCCTCCCCGAGGACGAGCGTGTCGGCATGCGGCCGGCAGGAGTCGGGGAAGAGGGTGGCATGCGGGCCCCCGAGCACGACCGGGATGCCTCGGGCCCGGAGCCTTGCGGCAAGTTCGAAGGCCTTGCCGGCCATGCCGGTCTGGACGCTGATGCCCGCGAGGTCCCATTTCCGGTCGAAGGGGAAGGGCTCGAACCTGAGGTCGCAGATGCTCTGCTCGACCCCCGGGACCTCGACCGACGCGAGGATCATGAGGGCCAGCGGGGGGATGGCGAACTGCGTCTTCTTGATGAGGTTCCGTACGGCGCCGTTGAACCAGCGCTTCGGGCCGGAATCCCCGCCTTCGTCGTAGAGTGAGCGGGCCCCGTCGACGCCGCTGTCGGACGGGAGGAACACCAGGGCGACCTTCCTGCTCATCGTTTCGGGGCTACCACTCCTTCTCCTCCTTCGGGAGCTGGCGGGGCGGGGCGGGCCGGAAGTACCTTCGCATCATCTGCCCCTCCTCCTGGCGTGCGTTGCCGAGCACGAGGTTCGAGACGTCGGAGCTCAGCCCCTGCTGCTGTGGCCGGTTACCCTGGGCGCCTTCGCCCTGCCCTCCCCCGGAGGGGGCTTTCGGCGGTTCGACGGCGCGGAGCGCACGGAGCACGACCTCGTAGTTGATCCGTGCGTCGGCATGGTTCGGGTCCGCGACGAGCACTCTTCGGTAGATGGCCAGGGCGTTGCGGAGCCTGGCGGCATGGTCTGCGGCTTTCGGTTCGGCGAGGGCCGCGGCGGCCGTGATGTTGCCCAGGTTGTAGGCGGCGTTGACCCCGATGGGGCCAGTTACCCGCTGCAGCCCTGCATAGATCGACGCAGCCTCCTGCGACCGGCCCTGTGCCTTGCGTATGACGGCGAGGTCGAACAGCGCTTCGTTGCGGAAGAGGCTTCCCGGGTGTCGGGCGAGCAGCTCGGCGTAGCCGCGGCTCGCGCCGTCGGCGTCACCGCTCTTCTGGCGGTCGTAGGCCTCCGTGAACATCCGGTACTGCCTGACGGCCGACGGGATGTCGTTGAGGGTGAGGATCGCGACCAGGGCGAAGGCCAGTCTGTGCATGGCAGGTGTTTTTCGGAATATACGCGAGCCGGCCCGGTAATGGAACACCGGGCCGGCGGAGCGGGAGGCTCAGCCCTCGAGGAAGGCCTTCTGCACGGCGGTCACGCCCGCCCCGATCTCGAAGGGCACCCCCATGGATTTCAGGGTGAACTCCAGGCCGCCGATCACGGCGAGCATGTCGAGCTCGTCGTAGTAGCCGAGGTGGGAGATCCTGAAGATCCTGCCGGCGAAGTCATCCTGCCCTGCAGCGACCGTGATGCCGTTGTCGGCCTTGAGGGTTTTGTTGAACTGCTTCCAGTCAACCCCTTCGGGGAGCCAGACGGGGGTGACGGCGAAGGAGGGGGAGCTGCTGAAGAGCTTCATGCCCAGCGCTTCGCAACCCTTGCGGCAGGCGGCGGCAAGGCGTGCATGCCGTGCCCAGACGTTCTCGATCCCCTCCTCGCGCAGCATCCTCAGCGCCTCGGCAAGGCCGATGATGAGGGTCACCGCCGGGGTGAAGGGGGTGTCGTTGGCCGCGTGGGACTTGAGCGCCTTCTTCAGGCTCAGGTAGAACTGCGGGTGGCCCTTCCTCCCCTCGATGATGTCCTTCGCCCGTTCCGATACCGCGATGAGGGCCAGGCCCGGGGGCATCATGAGCCCCTTCTGCGAACCGGTGATGCAGATGTCGGCACCCCACTCGTCGAAACGGAACTCGTGCGCGCCGATGGCGGTGATGCCGTCCACCAGGATCAGCGCGTCGGACGCTTCACGGATGGCTGCGCAGAGCGACTGGATGTCGGCCGACGTGCCGGTCGAGGTCTCCGAGTGGGTAAGGCAGACGCCGCGCGCATCCGGATGCTCGCGGAGCACCTCGACGATGCGCTCCGGGCTGATCGCTTCCCCCCAGGGTACCATCGTCTCGACGCAGTTGCCGGTGAAGGTGCGGACCAGCGTGCCCCAGCGCTCGCCGAACTTGCCGGCATTGACCGTGACCACCTTGTCGCCGGGCCCGAAGAGGCTGGAGATCGCCGACTCCATGCCGCCCGTGCCGGAGCAGGTCATCACCACGACCGGCTGGGTGGTCCTGAACAGGTACTGGAGGTCTTCGTGAACCTGCGCAAGGATCTCGACGAACTCCGGGTTGCGGTGGTGGATGATCGGGGCTGCCATGCTGAGCATGACGTTTTCGGGAACCGGGGTCGGGCCGGGGGTGAAGAGTCGTTTTTTCATGGACACTGCTTGGTTTTCGGCCGCCAGGGACGATGCGGTTGTAAATCGTGTAATATATGCATTTCGACGGGGCTTTAAAGACGGGCATGCACATCGGACGGACCGGCATCGGGAATCTTCAGGCGTTCTTTTTGCCCCTGGTGTCCCTAATGTCCCTTCAGTCCCTTCTCTCTTACGCCTTCCTGACGAACTCCGACTTCAGCTGCATCGCGCCGATCCCCTCGATCCTGCAGTCGATGTCGTGGTCGCCGTCGACCAGGCGGATGTTCTTCACCTTGGTGCCGCCCTTGACGAACGAGGAGGAGCCCCGAACCTTGAGGTCCTTGATGACGGTCACGGTGTCGCCGTCCTGCAGGATGTTCCCGTTCGCGTCGCGCCAGACCTTCGCGGCTTCGGCCTGGACTTCCTTCGAGGCGCTCCATTCATGGGCGCATTCGGGGCAGACCAGCAGGAGGCCATCCTCGTAGGTGTATTCGGAGTTGCACTTCGGGCAGTTCGGGAGGGTGCTCATGGGTTGACGGATGGTTCTGGGGTTGAAACGGGAAGCGGCGGTTTTCGGCCGCCGCTTCCATGGTTGGTCAGTTTTTCGCCTGCTCCATCAGTTCGGTGAACTCCCTGAACAGGTAGTGCGAGTCGTGCGGGCCAGGCGCCGCCTCCGGGTGGTACTGCACCGAGAAGCAGGGGAGCTCGCGGTGGCGGACGCCTTCGACCGTCTGGTCGTAGAGGTTGCGGTGGGTCAGCTCGAGCGTTTCGGGCAGCGAGCACTCGTCGACCGCGAAGCCGTGGTTCTGCGAGGTGATCTCGATCCTGCTGTTCACGAGGTTCTTGACCGGATGGTTCGCACCGTGGTGGCCGAACTTGAGTTTGTAGGTCTTCGCACCGAAGGCCAGCGACAGGAGCTGGTGGCCGAGGCAGATGCCGAAGATCGGCAGGCGACGGGTGGAGCGGTTGTATTCGGCGAGCTCCCTGATGGCCTCGACCGCATAGGTCACGGCGAACGGGTCGCCGGGGCCGTTCGAGAGGAAGACGCCGTCCGGGTTCATGGCGATCACCTCGCTTGCCGGGGTGTTGGCGCTCACGACGGTCACCCGGCACCCTTCGGCCTGGAGCTGCCTGACGATGTTGGTCTTGATGCCGTAGTCGTAGGCGACCACGTGGTACTTCGCCTCCTTGGCGTCGCAGACGTAGCTGGACGCGGTGGTGACCCGGCTGACCAGATCGAGGCCGGTCATCTCGGGGAGGCCCGCCGCCTGGCGCTTGAGCGCCTCCTCGTCGGCGCAGGCGGTCGAGATGACGCCGCGCATGGCGCCCTTCTGCCTGATCTCGCGCACGAGCTTGCGGGTGTCGATCCCGGCAAGGCCCATGACTCCTGCCGCCTTGAGGGTCTCGTCCAGGCTCCGGTTCGATTCGTAGTTGCTGTAGAGGTTCGAGGCCTCGCGGACGATGAGGGCGGAGGCCCAGATCTTCGACGACTCGTCGTCGTTCGGCGTGATGCCGTAGTTGCCGATGAGCGGGTAGGTCATGACCACCATCTGGCCGGTGTAGGATGGATCGGTGAGGATCTCCTGGTAGCCGGTCAGGGAGGTGTTGAAGACGACTTCGCCGGTTGCTTCGCCTGCATGGCCGAAAGCGGTGCCCCGGTAGACCGAGCCGTTTTCGAGCACCAGTATTGCCGGTATTTCCTGCATCGCTGCCTGTTACTCCTTTTCGGCGAGCTTGTCGCCGGTTTCCTGTTTTTCGATGTTGGCGATCGCCGAGCGTTCGAACTTGATCTTCACGTTGTCGGCAACCTGGACAAGGACCGTTTTCCTGTCGGTTTCGATCCCGGCGACGGTGCCGTGCATGCCGCCGATGGTCACGACCCGGTCGCCGCGCTTGATGTTGTCGAGCAGCTTCTCGCGGTCCTTCTGCTTCTTCTGCTGCGGACGGATCATGAAGAAGTAGAAGACGACGAAGATGAGGACGAGTGGAACGATCTGGACGAAGGGGTTCGGCGTCTGGCCTCCGGTCGGAGGAGCGAAGAGCATCAGGGCGAGGATGGTGTCGTGCATGGCCGTGTCTTGCAGTTGGTAGTCGATGGCTCGAGTCGTCCCGGATGCGGGTGCCGGCCGGGACGCTCTCGTTGTTGATCCGGAAGATAATCTATTTACGCAACTATTTCAATGCGGCGCTGCCCGCGGGGATGAAGCGGGCGAAGGGGGGCGCGTCGTAGGCGTTCGCCGGCACCCTGCCCCGCGAGATCATCAGCGCCGCCATGGTGGCGATCATGGCGGCGTTGTCGGTCGAATAGGCCGCGTCCGGGATGAACAGCTCGAGGCCCTGCTTCCGGCAGGCGTCGCCCATGGCGGCGCGCAGCCCGGAGTTGGCGCTCACTCCGCCGGCGATCGCAACCGCCCCTACCCTGAAGCGCAGCGCGGCGGCGATGCTCTTCTCGACCAGCACCCCGACGATGGCGTCCTGGACCGAGGCGGCGATGTCGGCCATGTGGTGCTCGACGTACGCGCGGTCGTGCCGGTCGAGCCAGGTACGCACCGAGGTCTTCAGGCCGGAGAAGCTGAAGTCGAAGTTGTCGCGGTAGCTCCGGCTGGTCCGGGAGCTTGCGGTCAGGGCTCGGGGGAAGCGGTGGAACGCGGGGTCCCCCTCCCGTGAAAGTCGGTCGATCACCGGCCCGGCTGGATAGCCCAGGCCGAGCATCTTGCCGGTCTTGTCGAAGGCTTCTCCCGCTGCGTCGTCGATGGTCCTGCCGACCACCTCGTAGGAGAGGTCCTGGTGGACCACCGACAGGAGCGTGTGGCCGCCGGAGACCGTGAGGGAGACGAAGTCCCCCTCCGGGGCGGCGCCGGTGCCGATGAAGGGGGAGAAGATGTGCGCCTCGACGTGGTTGACCGGCACGAAGGGCCTGCCGAGCGCCCAGGCGAGCCCCTCGCCGAAGCAGAGCCCCACCATGACCGCGCCGATCAGGCCGGGCCCCGCGGTGGCGGCTATGACATCAAGCTCGCTTTTTTGTATATTTGCCTCCTTGAGGGCGGTGTCGACGATCGAGACGATCAGCCGTTCATGCTCCCTGGATGCCAGCTCCGGAACGACTCCGCCGAAATCCCCGTGGCATCGTTGCGAGCTCACCACATTCGAACGGACGGCCCCGTCTACGAGGAGCGCCGCCGATGTTTCGTCGCAGCTGGTCTCTATGCCGAGAATGTTCATGGTAAGGAGGAGAGTCAAAGAGTTATGGCCAAAGCTAAGAAACAGGAGCCGAATAGCAAACCCGCACCGAGGATCAACCTGCTCAGGGCGCTGCTCGTGCTGGTGGGCGCCGACCTCGTGCTGCTCTTCACGCCGGGCCTCGGCATCCTGAACAGCGCCTTCTACATCGGCGACCTGGTCGCCTGGCCCGCCACGGCCGCCGGCCTCGCCCTGCTGGTGGCCGGCTTCAGGGGGCTGTACCGCAAGGGGTGAGCGGCGTCGGTACTATTTCAAGGTATCCTAACGATTCGGGAGGAGCAGTATGAAGCAGGAAACGGAACTCGAGGCCCTGGGCCGGGAGATCGTCCAGGAGTCGGCCTTCCTCGACACGGCCCGCGAGGCGCTGTCGTCACGCATCATCGGCCAGAAGGGGGTCGTCGACCGGGTGCTCATCGCCCTGCTCGCCAACGGCCACCTGCTGCTCGAAGGGGTGCCCGGCCTTGCCAAGACCCTGATCGTGCGCACCTTCGCCTCGGCGATGGACCTCTCCTTCCGCCGCATCCAGTTCACCCCCGACATGCTCCCCGCCGACCTGATCGGCACCATGATCTACAATCCCAAGGAGATGGAGTTCCATCCCCGCAAGGGCCCGGTCTTCGCGAACGTCATCCTTGCCGACGAGATCAACCGCTCCCCCGCCAAGGTGCAGTCCGCGCTGCTCGAGGCGATGCAGGAGAAGCAGGTCACCATCGGCGAGGCGACCTATCCGCTCAGCGAGCCCTTCATGGTGCTGGCGACCCAGAACCCGGTTGAGCACGAGGGCACCTACATGCTGCCCGAGGCGCAGCTCGACCGCTTCATGATGAAGGTGATGGTCGAGTATCCCTCCTACGACGAGGAGATCGAGATCATGCAGCGCGCCTCCGCCTCCTCGGTCGAGGAGGAGTTGCCGCCCGTGGTCCGGCCCGAGCAGATCTTCCGCTCCAGGAAGCTGGTCGACCGCATCTACGTGGACCAGCGCGTGCAGCGCTATATCGTCGACCTGGTCATGGCGACCCGCTACCCCGACCGCTGCGGCCTGGAGACCCTGGCGCCGATGATCGAGTACGGCGCATCGCCGAGGGCCTCGATCTTCCTGCTGCTCGCCTCGAAGGCCCACGCCTTCCTCCAGTCCCGCCCCTACGCCACGCCGGAGGATGTCAAGAGCATCGCCTACGACGTGCTGCGCCACCGGATCAGGCCGAGCTACGAGGCCGAGGCGGAAAACCTCAAGGCCGAGGACTTCATCAGGAACATCCTCGAACATGTCCAGGTGCCGTGATGTCGAAGCGGGAGCGTTCAAGTCCGCCCGAGGCGCGTCCGTCGGCATCGCCAGGCCGTGAGCCGAACGAGCTGACGCGGAAGATCCGCAAGCTGGAGATCCGGTCGAAGCGGCTCGTCAACGAGCTGTTCAGCGGCGAGTACCACTCCTCGTTCAAAGGGCGCGGCATCGAGTTCAGCCACGTCAGGGAGTACCAGTACGGGGACGACGTGCGGGCTATCGACTGGAACACCTCGGCCCACAAGAACGACCTCTATGTGAAGCAGTTCACCGAGGAGCGCGAGCGCACCCTCCTGCTGCTGCTCGACGGATCGGGCTCCATGCTCTTCGGCAGCGGCGGGCGCCTCAAGAAGGACCTCGCCGCGGAGGCCTCCGCCATCCTCGCCTTCAGCGCCGTCCAGAACAACGACAAGGTCGGCCTGCTCATCTTCAGCGACCGTG
>OMIK01000001.1 GCA_900299075.1 Chlorobi bacterium Chlorobi_1 | reverse complement strand
TTGTTGCCGATCAGGTCGTTCTCCTGGAGGCCGGCGAAGCGGTAGCTGTAACTGTTGCCCATGCCGCCGACGAAGAAGCGTTCGCTGAAGGGGATCGCCTGGCTGCTGAGCCCGCCGATCGCCGAGAGCTGCAGGGTGGTTGCCGCGGAGAGGCCGAAGTTCTCCTCGTGGGAGCCAGCAAGCTGCCAGTAGCTGACCTGCGGATCGTTGACACCGTAAGCCGAGGTGTACCTGATGCTGGTGTACCTGCCGTCGGACGGAAGGTAGGCATTGTCCCTCGTGTCGAGGGTGAACCGGCCGCCAACGGAGGCGATGGAGGTGTTTTCAGTGGGAAGGTACGGTATCCCGGGATTGCGCGCGAAGGCCTGGGCGTTCTGCAGGGTGACGTCGGCGACGAGCCTTCCGTTCGTCCTGATCTGGGTGCCGAACGCCGCCGTCACGCCTGCCCGCTGGATTCCCGCGGCGTAGGGCGGCTGGGTTGTCGCCGGAGTGACGAGCTTCTGGCGCGTTTCGAAATCCCTCTGGTCGTAGAAGGCCCGGGCGGAGAGCGTCAGCGGCGTCGTGCCGATCCTGGGGATGCTGTACTGGAAGTTGAGGCGGTTGTTGTATTTGCCGACCTTGGCCCATCCTCCCAGGGAGTTTGTTGATCCGTTCAGGTTCTCGTTCCTGAAGTCGAGCAGCACCTGTGCGTTCGAGGTTTCGTCATACCTGAGCCCCAGGCGGAGGACGGTCGCCGGCTTCTCGTCGAGCCGGAAGTTCATTCGGTTCGACTGCTTCCCCTTTACGGGATCGGGGGACTCGGTGCTTACCGAGACCCGGTTGAACACCCCGGTGCCGTAGAGGTTCTCCACCGACCTCTTCGCGGTTTCAAGCCGGAACGCCGTAGAGGTGTCGATCTCCAGCTCGCGCCTGATGGGGGTCTCCCTGGTCAGCAGCCTGTCCCGGGTTATGCCGACCGACTCGATACGTCCCGGGGTGAGCCTGACCCGGAGGAGCTCCCCGTCGACCGAAGTGCCCTCGATTTCCACAAGGCTGTACCCCCTGTTCCTGCAGAACCTGACCAGCTGTTCGAGGGCTTTGGTCCCCATCGCGTTGGTGTAGAGCCTGTCCATGACCGGCTTGAACGCCTCCTGCACCTCCTTGTCGCTGACGGCGTCTGCAGGGCCTCCGGTGACCACCACCCGCCGGATCCGCGGCAGGGGGGTGATGTGGAAGGCGACGGAGCGCCGTTTCGCATCGACCTCGGCATGGGCGTTCGTGAAGAGGTCCGTGGCGAGGAGTTCGCGCAGCGCCGCCTTGAGGTGGGTCGCGTTCCGGACGATGCCCCTCGCGGTCCTCAGCTGCTCGATGGTCGCAGGAGATTCCCCGATCCCCTCGATGCTTTTCGAGAAGCGCCTGATGTCCGTATCGTTCGCGTGGGTCACCTGCAGGTTCCTGGTGATCGTCGGCGCGAGCAGCTTGCCCTTGGCGTAGCCGATGTCGATGAGGTGCCGGATGTCGGAGATGTCGGTGGCCTTGTGGTCGTCGAGGTCGGGGGAGATCACCATGTCCGCATGCTCCAGCTGGACAGGGTACTGCACCTGCGTGAGGATGGTCATCGCCTGGTCGGCGGCCTTCCAGGGAATGTCCATGTCGTCGCCGTCCTTGTACATCTTGCCGTGCGTGTCGACGGCGATCTTGTACTCGGCGCCGGCCGTTTCCAGTTCGTCGACCGGCAGGTTTGCCACCAAGCCGCCGTCGGCGAGCCTGAGCCCGTTGCGTTCGATGGGCTGGTAGATGACCGGAATCGTGCTGCTGGCGCGCATCGCTTCCGAGAGCGGACCCGAGGTGAGCGTGACCCTTCTTCCCGAAAGGAGGTCCGTGGTGACCGCCCGGAACGAAACGGGCAGGTCGGCAAAGTCATGGGTCGTATGGTACGGTGCATTCAGGATGAGCAGGTCGACGGTCCGCGTCAGCGACTGCGCGGAGCTCACGGACTTGGGGAGCACGAGCCTGAACCCTTCGAAGCGGATGGAGATGGATGCCCGGTCCCTGATGCTCTTCTGCTCGAGGTAGCTGTTGGCCCTCGGCACGTCGTTGTCCAGCGTGAACAGGCTCTTCAGCGGGAGGGCTGCGGCGATCGACTCGAGTTCGGCAGCCGTGTAGCCGGAACTGTAGAGCCCACCTACCAGGGCTCCGATGCTGGTCCCTGCGATGTAGTCGACAGGTACCTGCTCCTCTTCGAGCGCCTTCAGCACGCCGATCTGGGCGAAGCCGTTTGCCCCGCCTCCGGAAAGCGCCAGCCCGACACTCTTCCTCGCCGGCCGCATCGCCGGCAGGATTACGTGTCGCCTGGCCGGGGTGTCGAGCGTGTCGGGGAAGACCACCGTCACGGCCTGCGCGGTTCGGCCGGTCCGCGGAGCGAGGCTCGCGACAGCCAGCATCATGGCCGTAAGTATGAGGCGGGCAGCTCTGGGCAACGGTTGGTGCGGTTTGCGTTGGCGGATCGCCGAGGCTCGAACCGGGGGGCTGTTTTTGACTTGTCGTCCCGAGTTCATATCTTGAGGGCAATGTAAACTCTTTAGTCGTAAATATAAAAAATGGTCTGGTTCAAACGGGCAAAGCCCTCGATCCGCACGACGGACAAACGCGACACCCCGGAAGGGTTATGGACGAAGTGCGACGAGTGCGGCGCAGCCCTCCATAGAAAGCAGCTCGAAGACCACCAGTACACCTGTCCCGACTGCAGCCACCATTTCAGGATCTCCCCTTCCGAGTATTTCGACATCCTTTTCGACGACGGCGCCTACGAGGAGTTCGATGCAGGCCTCCGTGCCGCCGACCCGCTTGCGTTCGTCGATACCAAGAACTACCCGGATCGTGTCAGGGAGACCATGTCCAAGACCGGCAAGAGCGAGGCCTGCAGGAACGCCATGGGAGAGATGGACGGGCGGCCGCTCGTCGTTTCGGCGATGGATTTCGGTTTCATCGGCGGGTCGATGGGATCGGTCGTCGGCGAGAAGATCGCCAGGGCCGCCGACAGGAGCCTCGAGCTCAACGCGCCGCTCATCGTCATCTCCCAGTCAGGCGGAGCCCGCATGATGGAGGGGGCCTTCAGCCTCATGCAGATGGCCAAGACCTCCGCCCGACTCACCAGGCTCGGGGAGCGGGGCATTCCGTACATTTCGCTCCTGACCAACCCCACCACGGGGGGGATCACGGCTTCGTTCGCCATGCTCGGCGACATCAACATCAGCGAGCCCAAGGCCCTCATCGGCTTCGCCGGCCCGCGCGTCATCCGCGACACCATCAAGCGCGACCTCCCCGAGGGGTTCCAGCGCGCCGAGTTCCTCCAGGAGCACGGCTTCGTCGACCTCATCGTCCACCGCAAGGACCTGCGGGAACAGCTGATCCGCCTGTTCGGGCATATGGCTGGATGAAATAAGTGCGACGTGAAGAATGGGGCGTATAGGACGAATGGGGCCAATACGATAAAGACGGTTTCTTGATGCAGGGGCGCTTCGTGAAGCGCCCTCTGTAATTATCAACTATCCATTATCAATTATCCCTTCCATCCAAGCGCCTGGCTCGTCACGGGGAACTGTTCGGTGAAGATCTTCATGACCGCGTCGGCGATGTCTCGGTGCTCTTTCTGGGTGCTTTTGTCGGTGCGCACCTCGATGTAGTGGATCCAGCTCCGCACCGACCCCTTCATGTACAGCTTCGTCTGCGTGCCGAGCGGCAGCAGCACCCTGGCACACTCCTTGGCGATTCCCCTCTCCAGCGCAGCCTCGTAAAGCTCCATTCCGGCTGCGGCCACCTTCTCCTGCGCCTCCTCGAACCACGCCACGGTCTCCGCCGGCAGGTCGTCGAGCGAGTTCTGGCGGTTCTTGTCGTCCTGACGCCGTGGCTGGTACTTCTCGATCGCCTGGGCTTTGGCATACCGTTGGCTGAATTCCTGGAAGCTGAAGGATTTATGGCGTAATATTTGTGGGGCGATGGCTCGCGAGGTGACGATCTCCACGGTCATGTCCGCCATCTCGAAGATGCTCCAGTGTTTGTTCCTGATGCAGTAAGCGAGCAGCTTGGCATAACCGGCGCTCTCCTGGTGCGGGCTCGACACCCTGGCGCAGTAGGCGATGAGGCCCTCGGGAGTAGTCTGCTGCCCTTCGAGTTCGATGAGCGGCGTCGTGACGGAGACAAGTCGTACCTGCATGGTGCCGGAGTGGATAGGTTGTAAAACTTCAAAGATAACAAAATCCCCTCAAGGGACGGGGTTGCGCACCGGGCGCCCCTGTCAATTAATTTAGGGAAAGAGGAACCGGATTTCTGGAAATCTTGTTCACACTCTGTATTTTAGGGGTTAATTTTCGGGCCCTGTACGCAATGCGCATTCCGGGCTCAAACATTCAAACGGTTGATCATGGCAAATATCAATTTCGGGTTCGAACACCACGCGAAAAAGCTCTACTCCGGGGCGATCGAGCAGGGGATCAACAGCCAGCTCGTGCCGATGGTCATCGAGACCTCCGGCCGCGGCGAGCGCGCCTTCGACATCTTCTCGCGCCTGCTGCGCGAGCGCATCATCTTCCTCGGTTCCGGCATCGACGAGCACGTGGCCGGCCTGATCATGGCCCAGCTCATCTTCCTCGAATCGGAGGATCCTGAGCGCGACATCTACATCTATATCAACTCCCCCGGCGGCAGCGTTTCGGCGGGCCTCGGCATCTACGACACGATGCAGTACATCCGCCCCGACATCGCCACCGTCTGCGTGGGCATGGCCGCCAGCATGGGCGCCTTCCTGCTCGCCAGCGGCACGGCCGGCAAGCGCGCGTCGCTGCCGCACTCCCGCATCATGATCCACCAGCCCTCCGGCGGGGCGCAGGGACAGGAGACCGACATCCTGATCCAGGCCCGCGAGATCGAGAAGATCCGCCGCCTGCTCGAGGAGATGCTGGCCAAGCACACCGGCCAGGATGTGCAGAAGGTGCGCGAAGACTCCGAGCGCGACCGCTGGATGAACGCGACCGAGGCGAAGGAGTACGGCATCATCGACCAGATCTTCGAAAAGCGCCCGGCGCCGGCGAAGGCCGACTGACGGACGCAGCGACAGTAAAACCCCAACAATCCGCGAACAAGCCGGCGTGTGCTCCGGCTTGTTCGTGAACAGGAACGTGCAGTAGACCCATGAGCGAACAGACCTCCCCGCAGCAACTCGAGAAAACCTACAATCCCCAAGTCGTCGAGGAGCGCTGGCGGAGCGCGCACTGGGAGGCGCTCGGTTCCTTCCATGCCGAAGGCTCGCGAGTCCGGGATGGGCGCACCCCCTATACCGTGCTGATGCCGCCGCCGAACGTCACGGGCAGCCTCACGCTCGGCCATGTGCTCAACCACACCCTGCAGGACATCTTCATCCGCTACGCCCGCATGAACGGCAAGGAGGCGCTCTGGCTTCCCGGTACCGACCACGCCGGCATCGCGACCCAGACGGTCGTCGAGCGCAAGCTCCGCGGCGAGGGGGTGACCCGGCACGACCTCGGGCGCAAGGAGTTCCTCTCGAAGGTGTGGGAGTGGCGCGACGAGTACGGCGGGCTCATCCTGAAGCAGCTGCGCAAGCTCGGCATCTCCTGCGACTGGCGCCGCAACCTCTTCACCATGGACGACCGCGCCTCCGAGGCGGTCATCAACTCGTTCGTCGCCCTCTACCGCGAGGGGCTGATCTACCGCGGTACCCGCATCATCAACTGGTGCCCGGTCTCCCAGACCGCCCTCTCCGACGAGGAGGTGATCATGAAGAGCCGCAAGGACCAGCTCGTCTACGTGAGCTACCCGCTGGCCAAGGATCCGTCGCGCTCGATCACCATCGCCACGGTCCGCCCTGAGACGATCCTCGCCGACGTGGCGATCGCGGTCAACCCGAACGATCCCCGCTACAGCGACCTGGTCGGCGAACTGGTCGTCGTCCCGGTTGCGGGCCGGCATGTGCCGGTCATCGCGGACGACTACGTCGATATCGAGTTCGGCACGGGTGCCCTGAAGATCACCCCGGCGCACGACCCGAACGACTACGAGGTGGCCAGGCGGCACAACCTGCCCGTCCTCTCGGTGGTCGGCAAGGATGGCCGCATGACCGACGAGTGCGGTTACGCCGGCATGGACCGCTTCGACGCGAGGAAGAAGATCATCGACGACCTGCAGGAGCTCGGCCACCTGGTGAAGGTCGAGGAGTACGAGCACAATGTGGGCTACTCGGAGCGCGCCGACGTGGTGGTCGAGCCCTACCTCTCCGAGCAGTGGTTCGTGAAGATGAAGCCTCTGGCCGAGCCCGCCCTCAAGGTGGTCAACGACGGCGAGATCCGCTTCCACCCCGAGCACTGGATCAACACCTACCGCCACTGGATGGAGAATATCCAGGACTGGTGCATCTCCCGCCAGCTCTGGTGGGGCCACCGCATCCCGGCGTGGTACGACGAGAAGGGGAACGTCTGGGTCGCCTCCTCCTACGACGAGGCGTGCCATCTTGCCGGCACCGACAAGCTGGTGCAGGACGAGGATGTGCTCGACACCTGGTTCTCCTCGTGGCTCTGGCCGCTGACGACCCTCGGCTGGACCGGCCTGCACAGCGACAACGACGACCTGAAGGCCTTCTACCCGACCGATACCCTCGTGACCGGGCCCGACATCATCTTCTTCTGGGTGGCCAGGATGATCATGGCCGGCATGCACTTCAGGGGCGGGGTGCCCTTCCGCGACGTCTACTTCACCAGCATCATCAGGGACATGAAGGGGCGGAAGCTCTCCAAGTCCCTCGGCAACTCCCCCGACCCGCTCAAGGTGATCGAGGCCTACGGCACCGACGCCCTGCGCTTCACCATCGTCTATATCGCGCCGCTCGGCCAGGACGTGCTCTTTGGCGAGGAGAAGTGCGAGCTCGGCAGGAACTTCGCCACGAAGGTGTGGAACGCGTCGCGCTTCGTCTTCATGCAGCGGGAGAAGCATTTCGGATCCCTTGCGGAGTTCGCGGCGGCCTATGCCGCCTTTGTGCCGGAGCGGGACTCCCTCTCCGATTCCGGACGCTGGCTCATGGCCCGGTACAACTCCATGCTCGAGCGCTACCACGACGCCATGGCGCGCTTCAAGGTCAACGACCTGGTGAAGGTGGCCCACGAGTTCTTCTGGGGCGATTACTGCGACTGGTTCCTTGAGGCGCTGAAGAGCGAGCTCGCCGTCGACGCCACGCCCGACCAGGCCCGGAATGCGGTCTGCCTCGCGGTCCGCGTGCTCGAGGGGGCGCTGCAGATGCTCCACCCGGTCATGCCCTTCATCACCGACGAGGTGTGGCACGCCATCGTGCCGCGCGGCGAGGAGGAGAGCATCGCCCTGACCGCCATGCCGCAGGCCGATCAATCGTGGAGCGCTGCCGACGCCGCGCCCTTCGACCTGGTGCGCAACCTGGTGTCGGAGATCCGCAGCCTTCGCTCGGCGTTCAACGTCCCGCACGACCTGCGTGCCGAAGCGGTCGTCAGGGTCGCATCCGCCGATGCGGAGCGCGCGCTCTCTTCGTCGGCGAGGATCTTTCCCGCCCTGACGAGGTGCGAGGTCGCCCTGTCGGGCGATGCCCGGAGACCCGCCCAGTCGGCCGGTTCGGTCGTCGACGGAAACGAACTTTTTATCCGCCTTGAAGGGTTGATATCGTTCGAAAAGGAGCGGGAGCGCCTGCAGAAGGAGATGGCAAAAGTGGCCGGTTACATCACCTCGCTGGAGAAAAAGCTCTCGAACCAGTCCTTCGTCTCCAACGCCCCGGCAGATGTCGTGGCAAAAGAGCAGGAGAAGCTTGAAGAGGCGCGTTCACTGACGTTGAAGCTCCAGGAGAACCTCAACGTGCTTTCGCAGTAACGCCCTGAATAAATATCACTCTGACAAATCAGTTTTTTTTCGGATATTCCCAGCTTGTAGCCATACGCCCGCAGGTTCCCGACCGGCCATCGCCCGGAACGTGGAGCACCCCTGCAAGTATCGTGAAGTTCGAAAGAGGACCCATCAATGAGGCAATTGAAAATCAGCAAGCAGATAACCAACAGGGAGAGCCTTTCGCTCGACCGTTACCTCCAGGAGATCGGCAAGTACGACCTGCTCACCGCGGAAGACGAAGTGAAGCTGACCAGGGCGATCAAGGAGGGGTACGACATGCCGGTGGACACCCCGGAGTACAAGCGTGCCAAGCGTGCCCTCGACAAGCTCATCAAGGGGAACCTCAGGTTCGTCGTCTCGGTGGCCAAGCAGTACCAGAACCAGGGGCTGACCCTCGGCGACCTGATCAACGAGGGTAACCTCGGCCTGATCAAGGCGGCCAAGAGGTTTGACGAGACCCGCGGCTTCAAGTTCATCTCCTACGCCGTCTGGTGGATCAGGCAGTCGATCCTCCAGGCGCTGGCCGAGCAGTCGCGCATCGTGCGCCTGCCGCTCAACCGCGTCGGGACCCTCAACAAGATCAGCAAGGCTTACAGCCAGCTCGAACAGGAGTACGAGCGCGACCCGAACACCAAGGAGCTCGCCAACCTGCTCGACATGGACTCGCAGGATGTCGCCGACACCCTCAAGATCGCCGGCCGCCACGTCTCGGTCGACGCGCCGTTCGCCCAGGGCGACGACAACCGACTGCTCGACGTGCTGCAGAACGACGGCCATATGCCTGATCACGGCCTGAACCGCGACTCGCTGACCCTCGAGGTCGAGCGTTCGCTGTCGGTACTGGCCCCCAGGGAGGCCGATGTCATCCGCTCCTACTTCGGCATCGGCATGGACAACCCGCTGACCCTCGAGGAGATCGGCGAGAAGTTCAAGCTGACCCGCGAGCGCGTCCGCCAGATCAAGGAGAAGGCGATCCGCCGCCTCCGCCAGTCGGCCTACAACAAGGTGCTGAAGGAGTACATCGGCAGCTGATGCTGCCACGGCAATGCGCTGGCGCGATCCCCTTCGCCAAAAAGACAAGGCCGCTCTCCCGTGAGGAAGAGCGGCCTTCGCTTTTGTATGCCGTGATACGATACTTACCTGAAATCCGGGCGACGCTGATCTGGCCCGGGCTGACGGTCGTCGGTACCCGGCCTGCCGTCGCGATCGTTCCGGCGCTCACGTTCGTCGCGTCTCTCCCCAGGCTTCTGCTGCTCCGAAGGGCGTTTGGGAGCAGGCTGGGCCGCAGGCGGAGGAGCGGGAGCGGCAGGCGGTTGCGCAGGTCCCTGCGGCCTGGAAGGCGCGGGGGCCGGCGGCGGCGGGGCAGGGCGACGCTCCTCGTCCCTTGATTTCCCGATGATGTCCAGCAGTATCTTGACCCCCGAAGG